>VBKJ01000135.1 GCA_005879795.1 Deltaproteobacteria bacterium | reverse complement strand
CAGCGACGGCGTGAGCCCTGTCTACGTCCAGCAGCAACTCGGCCATGCGAGTATCGGGGTTACGGTGGACCGGTACGGAAAGTGGATCAGGGTGGCGGAGAAGGCGGCCGACCGTTTGGACGACACGGCCAGCGCCGCCCTAGACGAAGTGGTAGCAAAACGGTAGCAGAAGGCCCCGTTTCAACGATAAAGGGCACCAAGACAAGGCCGATTAGGGGCACGAGCGCCATCCAACGGATGGCGTCCATGGGGGTCGGCACGGCGCCGAGCGCGCGGCCTACCACGAACGGCCCGGCGGCGGCCAGGTAGCGGCCCGCGTTGTAGCAGAAGCCCGCCCCCGTGCCGCGGAGCCGCGTCGGGAACAGCTCGGGCAGGTAGAAGCTGAACGTGCCCGCGACCCCGTAGACGGTGAGCCCGTCCAGGAAGAAGAGCCGCATGCGTACCGTCGGCTCCCAGTCGCCCCCGAACGTGACCCAGATCGACGCGGCACCGCCGGCCAGGTAGAGCGCGAAGAGCGTGCGGCGACCGAGCCGGGCGACCGGAATGGTCGCGAGCGTGCCGACGAGGCCGCCCAGGTTGAACATGGTGCTGGCGTAGGTGATGAAGCCCGCGCGCTCGCTCGGCGAAGCGTGCGGCCCAGCCAGGAAGGCCGCGACCAGGGGCAGGAAGGCGTTGGTTCCCCACCAGGCGACGAGCGTCACGATGCACATGGCGAGCCCGCCGAGGGTGGCGTGACGGAGCCCGGGCGCGAACAGCTCCGCCAGGCGCGGGGTCTGGCGCGCCTCGCGCGCCCACGCTTCGGGCTCGCGCACCCGGCGACGGATCCAGAGCGCGACCGCCGCGGGCGCGAGCCCGGAGAGGAAGACGAGGCGCCAGGCGAGGTCCGGCTCGGCGGCGAGGAGCGTGATGCGCTTCGTGAAGAGGTCGTTCACCAGCGTGGCGAGGAAGATGCCGAGGGGCGAGCTGGTGTAGAGGAGCGCCCCCGCGGCGACGCGCCGGCGCTCGGGCACGACCTCGGCGACCAGGCTCGCGCCCGCCGCCCACTCGCCCCCGATGCCAAGCGCCGCGACGAAGCGGAAGGCCGCGAGCATCCACACGTCGGTGGCGAACGCGCAGGCCGCGGTGGCGGTCGCGTAGGTGAGCATGGTGAGCAGCAGCGTGCGCGAGCGGCCGAGCCGGTCGGTCACGAGGCCGAAGAGGATGCCGCCCGTCGCCCAGCCGACCAGCAGGGTCGCGGTGATCGCGCCCGTCGCCGCGCCCACCCGTGCGTCGCCCGCCGCGACGCCGAGGAGCCGCGGCACGCACACCGGCGCCACCAGGTTGAAGAGGAGGCCGTCGAACACGTCGAAGCCCCAGCCGAGCCAGGCGGCGAAGAGGACGAGCCACTGGTAGCGGTTCATGCCCCAGAGCCAGGGCGGCTCGGCCGGCGGGGGCTCGGCGCGGGTGGCGGGGCGGAGGCTCACCCGGCCCGCGGCGGCGCCGCCGGATCGCCCGGCGCCTGCACCAGCTCGATCAGCTGCCCGTCGGGGTCGACGATGAAGCAGGCCGCGGACTGGAACTCGGGCAGACGGATCACGGTCTCCTCGAGCACGCGCTCGCCGGCGGTGCGGAGCGCGGCGAGGGTGGCGTCCAGGTCGGCGACCCGAAAGGAGAGGTGCGTGAGCCCGCGCTCGTTCATCGCCCGCGGGCGCGGGGGCGGTGCCGGCGGGCTCGCGAAGGCGAGCAGCTCGATGCGCACGCCGTCGCGCGCGAGGTAGACCGCGTGCAGGTCGACGCCGCGCAACCGGAGCAGCGTGTCGCTCGGCTCGCCCGCGACGCGCAGCTCGTGCTCGTGGCGGAAGCCCAGGCAGTCGCGGTAGAAGCGGAGCGAGCGGCTCACGTCCGAGACGCAGATGCCGACGTGGGTGAGCCGCTGGACCGGGACCATGCGGGCCCTCCTAGCGCAGGGAGCGCGCCGGGCGCAATGATCGATGCCCTTCAACCGTACGTTCGCGAACAGGCTCCCCTGCTGCTCGGCCCTCGCCGCAGGATCAGATCGAGTGTGTGCCCTCCGCCAGGCGCGTTGGTCGCCGGCTGGCCGTCGATGCGGAAGGTCGGGGTCCCGTCGCGGTCGCATCCGGCGACCGAATCGGGGCCGACGACGGACAGGATGTACCCCGAGTAGTTCCCGGTGCGCCGGGTCGAGGCGACGCCGCAGCGCACGTCGCCGGCGTACGCTTCGACGCGGGTACCGGGCGGGAGCCGCTCGCCGGCGCGACGGAAGACCTCGCCGATGAAGTCGGACGTGGGCGGCGCGCCGCCGTCGGGCGCCGACACCGAGAAGCTCGCATCGAAGGTGGCGGTGCCTCCGTTCCCCGGCCATGCCAGCGACTCGCGACTGAACAGCCTCTGGTTGCGGGCAAACGCCCAGAGCAGGATCTCCGCTCCCGGCGCGCCGCAGCCGCTCGCCTCGGCGTCGGCGAGCACCGTGATCTCGTAGCGACCGTCATCGACGGACGCCAGCGTGTACTGACACGGCGTGACCAGCCCGTCCCGCCGCACGATGGCGCCCAGGAACCTGGCGTCGAACGGCGCGCCGTCGAGCGTGAGACCGCCGTGGACGACGACACGCTCCGCCGCGCCCGGCACCGCCTCGGCCTCCGGCGTTCCTGGACGCGGGGCGAGCTCGAACTGCCCGCCCAGCGTGCGCAGGTCGTCGACGAGGACGTCCTGCCCCTCCGGTTTCACGCCGTGCTCGACCCAGCCGACCAGCGCTTCGAACGACGCTTCCTGCTCCGCGTTCGAAAATCCGCAGTGGCTCGCATCGCGGAGCACACGTTGCACCAGCAGGTCGCTCTTCGCAGCGGCGTCCACGCGTCGCCGGAGGATCCTCGCCTGCTCGATGGGCACCTGCCCGTCGCCCGTGGCGTAGAGCGACAGGAGAGGCATCTCGAAGCCGCCCGTGGTCTCGTTGCCCTCGGTGAACGAGCGCAGCAGCGCGTCGTTGGTCGGGAGCCGGATCGCCGCGCGGTTGAACTCGTCGCTCGAGACGGTGCTCAGCGGGCCGAGCCGGTACACCGTCCCGGCGTTCGGCGCGATGTGGAGCGCGACGAGCAGCTGCGCGCGGCGCCAGTTCGTATCCTCTTCGAGGCGAAAGCCTTCGCGATCGAACGCCCTGGGCCCTCCCGTCAGGTCGAGCATGATGCTTTCGAACCGTTCGTGCGCAGCCGGGCTTTGCAGGGCTGGAAGGATACGAGACGGTACGAGGCTGCCGGCGTCCGTGCTGGCGTCGAACTCCGCCTGCGTGATGCCCGCGACGTAGGCGCCCGCGGCGAAGTAGTCGGCCAGCTCCATCGCCCCCTCCACGAACCCCGCGCTCCCGCACAGCGCGAGCGAGCCATCGAAGCGGTCCGGGTAGCGCTCGGCGGCGATGTGACTCGCGGCGCCGCCCATCGACATGCCGGTGACGTACGTCCAGCACGGCCGGCCGTACTTCTGCGTGAAGTAATCCCAGAGCGCGGCGGTCTCGTCGGCGGAGCGGCCGGCGATCCACGAGGTGCTGCTGAAGCTCGAGGCGCCCCAGGCGTAGCCGTGCAGGATCAGGTCCGTGCGGATGTCCGGCGCGCTGACGTGTGCTTCGGGGCGGAGCTCCTCCCAGCCGTGCATGAACAACACGAGCCGGCGGTTCCACTTCTCGGGCACCTCGATCTGGTACACGGCGCCGCCGAGCCGCCCGAAGTCGGCCCGCGCGCCCGGCAGCGCCTCGAACGCGGGATCGCCGAGTGTGACGCCCTCGGGTTCCTGGCGGAACGCCACGGGCGCTGGGACGGGCCGTGGTATCGGTCCGGCGCGCAGCGAGGCGCGGACGATGCCTTTCGCACAGCGGAGGTATCGGCCGCGCGCCCGCGCCCCCACGCCCTCACACGCCGACGACACCAACGCGCGGACGCTCTCGACCGCCGTCGTGTCGATGCAGCGGCTGCCGCCGCCGGGTTCCTGGCGGAGCGCCACGGGCGACGGGGTGGGCCGCAGTGCCTTCGATCCACCCCACAGCGCGGCGCGCACGATGCCGTTCGCACAGTGAAGGTACCGGCCGTGCGACGTCGCCCCCGTGCACCTGCACGCCGACGACAGCAGCGCGCGGACGTTCTCGACCGCGGTCGTATCGGCGCCGCGGTTGCTCGCGCAGGCGGCTTCGGGCTGCGAGGCCGCGGCCAGGACGCTCGCGAAGGCGACCCGGAGGAGACCGTTACCAATCGGAATCGTGGGCATGGACTTCCTCCGCAGCGCCGCTGATGGCGCGCGCGGTGGGGCGCGCGGGCGGGACGTCCGCTTCCGCTCCAACGCGGGCGTGTCCAGCATCGTCAGGACGCAGCACGCCCGCGCGTTGTTGATCAGACGTTGCCCCGCACCCCCTCTTGCACGCGTTCCGGCTCTTCCCGTGCGACGCTACGCCGCGGACGAAGGGGTGGTCAAGGCAATCGTAGGCCCTGGCTCGGTCGGTCCCTACGCCTCGATCGTCACCTTGATCGACCCGGTCGTCTTGTCGGCGGCGGTTGCGAAGGCCGTGCCGATCTCCGCGAGCGGGAAGCGGTGCGTGATGAGCGTTTCGGCGATGCGCCGGCCCTGGCGGCGCAGGATGTCAAGCGCGATGTCGAAGTCGGCGCGCGCGCCGGCGCGGCCGTAGACGAGGGAGCCGATCACGCGGAGCTCCTTGGCGAGCACGAAGAGCGCCGGGAAGGGCGGCGACCTGGTGAACGCCCCGAGGACGCAGATCGTGCCGCCCGGGCGGCAGGCCGCCGCGGCGGTGTCGAGCGTGTCGGCGGTGCCCCCAACCGTCTCGATCACGAGATCGATCGGCGCGTCGGCGGCATCCGCGAGGAGGCCGCCGGGATCGCCGTCGTCGATCACGCGGTCTGCGCCGAGCGCCATCGCCGCCGCCTTCTGCTGCGGGCGTCGCGCGACGACGACGATCTCGCCGGCGCCCCCGGCGCGCGCCGCGACCACCGCCGCGAGGCCGATCGTCCCCGCGCCGAGCACCGCGACCCGCTGGCCGATCTCGAGCCCGGAGAGCCGCACGCCGTGCACGGCCACGCCGAGCGGCTCGCTGAGCGCCGCGGTCGCGAAGTCGACGCCCGCCGGCACGCGGAAGCAGTGCCGGGCCGGCATGCGAACGTACTCGGCGAAGCCGCCCGGGATCGTCAGGCCGACGAAGCCGATCGCGAGGCAGCGCTGGTAGTCGCCGGCGAGGCAGTAGCGGCACGTGCCGCACGAGGCGATCCCCTCGATCGCGACCGCATCGCCGGCCTTTAGCGCCGTCACCCCAGCGCCCACCTCCGCCACCTCGCCCGCGATCTCGTGCCCGGGGCAGACCGCCGGGACCATCATCTGATCGTGGTACCAGTGCAGGTCCGAGCCGCAGATACCACAGTTGCGCACCCGGACCACGACCTCGCCGGGGCCGGGCGTCGGGCGCGGCACTTCCTCGACGACGAGCTTCCCGACCGCGTGGCAGAAGGCGGCGCGCATGGCGCTCATCTCACGGCCCCTCACCAGCCCGTGTGGTGACGCTCGATGACCTCGCGCACGCGCGCCGCGAGCCTGTCGCGATCGGCGTAGCCGAGGCCCGCGGTCGGGATGGGCGCCTCGATCACGATCTCCACCTCGCCCGGAAGGACCGCGAGCCGGCTGCCGCGTGGCATGAGGCGCCGCGTTCCGCGGCAGACGACGGGCACGATCGGCAGCCCGGCCTCGGCGGCGAGCACGAAGGCCCCCTTCTTGAAGGGCAGGAGCTGCCCCGTCCGGCTGCGTGTGCCTTCCGGGAAGATCACGAGCGAGTGCCGTTCGGCGGCCGCGCGATCGAGCGCGTCGATCGCCCGCTCGGGGCGGTCGCGGTCGATCGGCACCATGCCGAGCGTGTCGAGGACGGCGCCCACGACCGGGTGCGTCCACAGCTCCTTCTTGGCCGCGAAGCGCGTCCGGCCGGGCAGGAAGCCGAGCAGGACGAGGATGTCGAGATGGCTCTGGTGGTTCGGGGTGAACACGAAGGGCCCGCCGCCCGCCAGGCGCTCGAGGCCATGCACGCGTACCCCGACGCCGAGCATCCAGGTGAGGGTCCGCGCCCGCGCCTTGGCGAAGCGCCAGGCGAGGTCGCGGCTGCCCGTGGCGCGGTGGAGCCCGACCGCGACCGCCGCCATCCCGACCAGCATGCCTCGGAAGAGGTAGGGCGAGAGCGCGACGCGGAGCCCGTGCGCATCGCGCGCCGCGGGCGCCGCGCCGACCGTCGCGTTCTCGGCACGCTCGCTCGCCATGCGCGTGCCGATTAGCAGCTTTGCGGCCGGCGCGCGACGCCCAGGATTGCACTATGGATTGCGTCACTCCGGATTCAGAAGGGCGGCGCCTCGCGTGCGAGCGTCGCCCCGCCGAGGACGATCACGGGAAAGCGGCTCCCGGCCGGCAGCTCCGCCAGCTCCGGCGGACCGACGAGCAGCGCCGCGCCGCTCCCGAGCGCGCTCAGCACCCCGGAACCCTGCGCGGCAAGCGCCGTGGCGACGGGCCCGTCGCCCGTCTCCTCGAGGCGGACGCGCAGGAACTCGGTCAGGCCCTTCACCTTGCGCGCGGGCGCGGCGAGCATCGCGTGCACCACCGGCAGGTGGAGCCGGCGATGGCCCTGCATGCGGCGGAGCGCCGGCCGCGCGTAGAGGTAGAAGCACACCAGCGCGGAGACCGGATTGCCGGGAAGCCCGAACACGAGCCGCTCGTCGCGACGGCCGAAGACGAGCGGCCGCCCCGGCTTCTGCGCCACCTGCCAGAAGATCCGCTCGACGCCGGCGGCGGCGAGCGCGTCCTTCACCAGGTCGAGCTCGCCCACCGAGACGCCGCCGCTGGTGAGGACGACGTCCGCGTCGAGCGCCCGGGCGAGGCCGGCGCGGATGTCGGCCGCGCGGTCGCGCGCGATCGGCAGCACGAGCGGCTCCGCACCCGCCTCGCGCGCGGCGGCGGCGAGCGAGTAGGCGTTGGAGTTGACGACCTGGCCCGGCCCCGGCGTCTCATCCACCTCGACCAGCTCGGCGCCCGTGGGCAGGATCGCGACCCGCGGGCGGCGGTGGACGGCGAGCGTCGCGCAGCCGATCGAGGCGAGCACTCCCAGGTCCGCGGGGCCGATCGCCGTCCCGGCAGCAATCACCACCTGCCCGGGCCGGATGTCCTCGCCCGCGGCGCGCACGTTCGCGCCGGACGGGGGTGCCGCGCGCACCACGACCGTGCCGGCGCGCTCCTCGGTGTCCTCGACCTTGACGACGGTGTCGGCGCCGCGCGGGATCACGGAGCCGGTGAAGAGCTTGACCGCCGTGCCGGGCCCCACGGGCGTGTCGACGACGCTGCCCGCCGGCTCGACGGCGACGACGCGCAGGCACGCGGGCGCGCTCGCCAGGTCGGCGTGCCGCACGGCGAAGCCGTCCATCGCCGAGTTGGGCGCCGCCGGGACGGCGCGCGCGGAGACGACGTCGGCCGCCGCCACGCGGCCGAGCGCCTGGGCGAGCGTCACGCGCTCGTCGCCCAGCACCGGGGCCGCCGCGCACACCGTGGCGAGCGCCTCGCCGACCGGGATCACCGGCCGAGCGATAGCCGCCCCCGGGGTGGGCGTCAACGCCTGGACAGACGGCGGCCCGCCGGGCTAGGCGTGCGTCATGACCGCCTCCCCCGCCGACGGCACGACGAGCCTGAACGGGCTGCGCTTCCACTTCCTCGACTGGGGCACCCGGGGCGAGCCGCCCACGCTCCTCCTCCACGGCGGCGCGCAGACCGCGCACAGCTGGGACGAGGTCGCGCCCGACCTGGCGCGCGACCACCACGTGCTCGCCCTCGACCAGCGCGGCCACGGCGACACCGAGTGGGCGCCCGGGGGCCGCTACCGCCGCGACGACTTCGTGGCCGACATCCGCGCCTTCCTCGACGACCGGAACTGGGAGCGCGCGACGCTCGTGGCGCTCAGCCTGGGCGGCCTCAATTCGATCGCCTTCGCGGCGACCCACCCGGAGCGGATCGCCGGCCTGGTCGTGGTCGACGTCACACCCACCATCTCGCAGACGGGCGGCAAGGCGATCGCGGCGCAGCTCCAGGTGCGGGACTTCGCGTCGTTCGAGGAGGCAGTCGCGCGCGCCCAGGCGTTCAACCCCCTCCGCTCGGCCGAGAACATCCGCGCCCGCCTCCGCCACGCGCTCCGCCAGGGCGCCGACGGCCGCTGGAGCTACAAGTTCGACCCCGGCATCGGCGGCGGTGGGCTGGAGGCGGACTTCGAGCGCCTGTGGGAGCAGGTGCGGCAGATCCGCTGCCCGACGCTCCTCGTGCGCGGCGCGCAGAGCGCCATCCTCTCGCGCGAGGCGGCGGCGCGCTTCGTGCGGGAGCTGGCGGGGAGCACGGTGGTGGAGGTGCCGGGCGCCGGCCACTCGGTGATGGGTGACAACCCGAGCGGCTTCATCGGCGCGGTACGGCCGTTCCTGGCGCGGCACCGGCTCTGAGGCCGCCGCTTGCAGGACCGCGCCCGGCTGGCGCATACGGCCAGGCATGAAATTCGACCTCCTCTACGAGCTGCAGGCCCCGAAGCCGCACGACGAGCGCAGCGAGTATCGCTGCTATCACGAGGCGCTCGAGCAGATCGAGCTCGCCGACCGGCTCGGCTACGACACGGTGTGGGAGGTGGAGCACCACTTCCTGAACGAGTTCGCGCACTCCTCCGCCCCCGAGGTGTTCCTCGCCGCGGTCGCGCAGCGCACGAGGCGCATCCGCCTCGGGCACGGCGTCGTCCTCCTGCCGCACAAGTTCAACCACCCGATCCGCGTCGCCGAGCGCGTCGCGGCGCTCGACATCCTCTCCGACGGGCGGGTCGAGTTCGGCACCGGCCGCTCGAGCCAGTTCGAGCAGGCGGGCTTCGAGGTGGACACCGAGCTCTCGCGCGAGATGTGGCAGGAGTCGCTCGAGATGATCCCGCGCATGTGGACGGAGGACCCGTTCGAGTACGCGGGGCGGTTCGTCTCGGTGCCGCCGCGGAGCATCCTCCCGAAGCCGCTCCAGAAGCCGCATCCGCCCATCTGGATGGCGGCCACCAGCCCGCAGTCCTGGGAGATCGCCGGCGGCAACGGGATCGGCATCCTCGGCCTCACCCTCTTCGTGAGCGTCCCCCAGCTCGCCGACCGCGTGCGCGCCTACCGCGCCGCGCTCGCACACGCGAAGCCGGTCGGGAGGTTCGTCAACGACAGGGTGGGCGCGTTCACGATCGTGCACGTGGCCGAGACGCACGAGGCGGCGGTCGCGAACGGCGGCACCGAGGCCGCGATCAACTATCTCCTCTACGCCTTCCGCGTCCTCGGCGGCTTCGCCGACCCGAGCGGGCGCGGCATGCAGCGCGAGTACGCCGAGCTCGAGATCAAGTCGACGCCCTACCGCGATCTCATCGCCAGGGAGTACCCGATCATCGTCAAGATGCAGCGCGGCGAATGCACCTTCGAGGACCTCGACCGGGAGGACATGGTGATCGTCGGCGACGTCGACCACTGCGTGCGCAAGGTCGAGCGCTACCAGAAGGCGGGACTCGACCACTTCATCGCGCTCATGCAGGCCGACCGCATCCCGCACGCGAAGGTGATGCGCTCGATCGAGCTGTTCGCGAAGGAGATCATGCCGCGCTTCCGCGGCTGACAGGGGCGCTCCACACCAGGCGGTAGGCGCGGGGGGCGGCTGGAAGCCCTCAGTGATTGAACGGGCAGACGAGCCCGCCGCCGCCCCCGAAGCAGCGCGCCACGGGCGGCAGCGGCGCCGCGTCGTCGTCCGGGTAGAAGAAGCCCACCGTGAAGCACATCTCGTCGTTGCTGGTGACGCCGAAGGTGAGCCGGGTCGGCGTGTCGTTCCGGTAGTTGCACGTCCAGTGGAATCCGTCGCCCGCCTCGAGGCGGAGCGGCGTGTCGTACAGCTTCACCGTGGGCTCCGAGTAGGAGAGCGTCTCCAGCTCCCGCGGCCCGACCACGCCCTGGCGGACCAGGTCGACGTCCACCGACTGCGTGTGCTTGTGGCTGTGCGTGCTGACCCACACGACGTTCATCGGGAACGGCGCGAGCCACGAGGCGCTCGCGCTGCCCGCCTGACCGGGGGGCACGTCGATGGCGAGCGTGCCGAGCTGGAAGCTCCGCGTGTGGTGGCGCACCGTCCCCTTGCGCGCGGCGCGGAAGTCGACCGCGACGTCGACGGTCACCCGCTCGGTGCCGCCGTTGAGATAGTGGGAGTTGAGGAGCAGGCGCTGGTGCGGCCCGAGCCCGACCCCCACGCCGGCGGGGAAACGGATCGTCTGCCGGGGGCGCTGCACGAAGGCGACGATCGGCGACACGATCTGGTCGCCGACCCCGGCGCAGCCGACGCGGTCGAACGGCCCCTTCGGGATGCGCTCGGGGTTCTCGCCCTGGTAGAGGAAGATCGCGAAGTGATGGCTCGCGTAGGTGGCGCCGCTCGGCATCGCCATCGTGATCTCGCTCACATCCATGGCGCGGCGGTTGCGGAGCGTGACCAGCTGGCAGACCTCGCGCTCCGAGCGGGGCGCGACCGTGATGGGGGAGAGGCGGATCTGGAGCCCGTGTCGCGGTCGGCGGAGATGGGCGCGGAAGGTCGCGGCGGAGGCGAGCGCGGGCAGGGCGAGCAGTACGAGGACGAGAGGGGACGCCCGTACCATCGGCCTCGCTTGTCCCGCACGGACCCGGATGGGTCAAGCGGGGGGCGGACCGGTCGGTCAGTACGTTCCGCTCGCGGTTCCCGTGTCCGTCGGCAGGCCGCGCTGCGTCGCCAGGTCGCGGATCGCCTTCCAGGCGAGCTTCGAGGGCTCGGCATGCGAGTTCTCCCACCGGTTGACGGTCGAGACGGTGACCGCGATCTGGTGCGCGAACTCCTCTTGCGTCATGCCGAGCTGCTGGCGGAGAGTGCGGATCAGGCTGCGCGTGGTCTCAGGCATGGGGGCTCGACTGAGCAACCGACGTGCCACGAGCAGCGGCGCCCGCCCGCGCGGTTCGACGCGGCGCTCGCCCCAGCACGGCGGCAAAAAGCGAGCGCTTGCGGCGAGATCGCGCCGCGTGCCTTGCGCGAGGCGATGGCATCTCGCTATGGCGGGCGCCATGATCTACGTCCACGAGGTGCACGAGATCCTGGGCGGCAAGATGGCGGAGTTCGGCGAGGCGGTGCGCGCGGAGTGGCGCCCGCTCGTCGAGGAGGGCGACGGCGCGCGCCTCCTCTGGTTCTGGCAGCTCGCGCACGGCACCGGCGCCAGCTACCAGGCCGTGTCGATCACCGCCGTGCGCGACTGGGCCACGTGGGGCGCGCTGGTCGCGCGCGGGGCGAGCGATCCGCGCTTCCGCGCCTGGCAGCGCCGGGTGTGGACGCTCCGCCGCGAGGTGACGGCGAAGATCCTGCTGCCCGTTCCCTGGTCGCCGCTCCGGGAGGTCGACCTCGCGGCCGCGCCCTCCGCAAACCAGACCGAGACCCCCGCGCTCTACCTCCACGATACCGGCTGGCCTTTCGCCGGCAAGCTCGAGGACTACGTCGAGGCGCTGGGCACCATCTTCTACCCGCAGACGCGGCGCACGCACATGATCTCGGTGGCGGCGTGCTGGACCGTCGCGCCCGGCACGGGCCGCCACCACGAGGTCGTCCTGCTCCAGAGGATCGAGGACTGGAGCCAGTTCTCGCGCCTGCTCACCCGGGGCGAGCCGCCCGCCGAGCCCGGTGGCTGGATGGAGGAGGGCCTGCGCTACCGCGACCGCTGGGAATCGAAGCTCCTGCGCTGCGCGGGCTGGTCGCCGCGGCAGTGAGCGTCGCACCCGCCGGCCGCCAAGCCTAGTTCAGCAGGGGGAGGCCGCTCAGGTCGCAGTTGCCGGCCGCGTTCGCGGGGTACCACGCGCCGGGCATGATGCACATGTCGTCGTCGGAGGTGAAGCCGAAGACGAGGTTCGCCGGGACGCACTTGCCCGTACCGAAGCCGGCGCAGTCGGCGTCGGTCTCGCAGCGCTTGGCCGCACCCGTGAAGCCGCGGTGGGAGAAGAGCGCGGTCGCCGCGGACACGCCGGGGGTCACGCCGGGCTGCTCCTCGCAGCCCATCTTGATCGGGCGGCCGTCCGTGCCGTTGGCGTGCGTGCACGTGTAGCGCAGACCCTGGCCCACGTTAACGAGGAGCGGCGGGTCGAACGGGATCTGCGGCGGGTCAGCGTAGTCCGTGGCGGTCAGACACGTTGTTGTCCCTTGTGGTCCACACTCGACCACCGTGCTGCCGTCGAGGAACTCGATGGTGAAGAGCGTGCCGCGCTTGTGCATGTGCGAGGTGAGCGAGGTGACGCAGGCGGGGCCCTTCGGGAAGGCGCCGCCGCCGAGCGAGCCGCCGAAATCGAGCCCCTTGGGCCGCCAGTCCCAGTGCACGGACGTCTTCTGGCCCGGCGGTACATCGATGAACCCGTTGGCGACCACGTCGAAGAGCGGGAGCACGTACTGGCGCACCGAGTGCTTCGGTGCCGCCATCAGCTTGATCTTCACCGCGGCGCGCTGCGGCGCGTTCGAGCCGTTGATCCAGTGGGAGTTCAGGATGATGCCGGCCGCCCGCTGATCGCCGCTCACGGTTGGCTCGATCTGCTGCCCCAGGCCTTCGGGCAGGCGCACCTGGAGGAACGGCTGCTGCGAGCCACCGATCAACGTGCGCCGGTTCGTGTCCGTGGGACCGAAGTCGAGGCAGGCCTTGCTGTCGACCAGCTGGCCCTTGGGCGGGAAGGCGTTCAGGTCGGTCCCGTTGTACACCCAGATGAGGAAGTGATGGCTGGTGAAGGTCGAGTTCATACCGACGTTCGCGATGACCGAGCCGCCCAGGTCGAAGGTCTTGCGCATCGGCAGGCGGACGAAGGTGCACACCTCGCGGTCACTGCGCGGCGGCACCACGAAGCGCGGGACTTTGAGCTTCATGGTACGGCGCGCGTGGGCCGGCGGCGTCACGGCGAGCGCGGTTGCGGTCGCGAGGGCCAGGACGAGGGAAAGACGGCGGACGCTTGACATGGCTCCCTCCTGGGTGCGTGACATCGTAGCCCGGCAACCCGGGCGGTCAACACCCTTCGGGCCGAGCCGTCGAAAAGCCTGCCCGAACGGTCAGGCCGGGAACTCCGGCATTACTTTTTGAATGAAGAGGTCGAGGCCCTCCCAGTCGAAGGGGGCCCGGAGGGCCAGGATGACCCATTCCGCCCCGGCGGCGGCGTACTCCCGGACGCGCTCGACCACCTGAGGCGGCGTGCCGACCAGGATGCCCGGCCGCACGAAATCCGTCATCGGACCGAACATGAGACGCAGGCTCTCCTCCTGCCGGCGGACCTGAGCCACGTCCCGGCCGAGGGCCAGGCCCAGGTTGACGGTGCGCGTGATGGCGCGCGGGTCGCGGCCCTCGCGCTCGCACCAGCGGTCGAGTGTCGCGTTGCGCTGTGCGAATATCTCCGGCGCGAGGAAGGGCACGTTCCAGCCGTCGGCGTGGCGCGCCACGAGCCGGAGAAGACGCTTCTCCCCCTGCCCGCCGATCCAGAGGCGCAGGCGCGGCTGCAGCGGCCGCGGCTCGCAGAGCGCGTCCTCGAGATGGAGCTGCCGGCCCGCGAGCGTGACGCGCTCGCCGTCGAAGAGGGCGCGCAGGGTCTTCGCCGTCTCCTCGAGCCGGTCGAGCCGTTCCTTGATCGACGGGAACGGGATGCCGAAGGCGCGCGCCTCGATCTCGTTCCATCCCGCCCCGATGCCGAGCTCGCAGCGCCCGCCGCTCAGGTGATCGATGGTGACCGCCGCCTTCGCGAGAAGACCGACGGGTCGGTAGCAGACGCAGAAGACCAGGCAGCCGACCCGCACTCGCTTCGTCTCCGAGGCGAGCGCGGCCATGGTCGCCACACCCTCGAAGGCAGGCTTCGCCGGGTCGGAGAGGTCGGACACCGAGAAGAGGTGGTCCCAGACCGAGCACCAGTGAAAGCCGCGCTCGTCGGCGATCCGCCAGAGACGGCGGAGATCGGCGATCGAGCAGTCCTGGGGGCCGGCGTGGATGCCGAAGCGCATGGCGCTGAGAGCCTCCTATCGCGAGCGGGCGCCGTCGCGCGCGAGCCGCAGCTCGTCGGCGAGCGCCTCGAGCCACTCCTCGGTCGAGCCGAAGCGCAGCTCGGCCTCCTTGGCGCGCGCCGAGTAGCGGTGCAGCTCGTGCTCGATCACATAGCCCGCGCCGCCGTGGAGCTGGTGGGCGGTGAGCGTTGCCTCGCGGTAGGCGCGACCCGTCCACGCCTTCGCGACCGCGACCTCGCGCGCCGCCGGCAGGCCCTCGGCGAGGCGCCAGAGCGCCTGGCGGGTCACGTGCCGCGCGCCCTCGAGCTCGATCGCCATCACCGCCACCATCTGCTGCACGGCCTGGAAGGTGCCGAGCTTCACGCCGAACTGCTCGCGCTCGCACACGTAGCGGGTCGTCATCTCGAGGACCGCGCCGGCGCCACCGATCATGTCGGCGCAGAGGAGGGCGGCGAGCCGCGCGCGCAGCGCGGCGAAACGCGGCCAGGCGGCCCCGGGCCGTCCCGCGAGCGCGCTCCGCGGCAGCGCCACGTCCCGGAAGCGCACGGCGCTCTGCCGGTCCTTGCCGAAGGTCTTCTGCGGCCGGACGCTCACGCCCGGCGCGTCGGCCGGGACGAGGACGGCCGACACGCCCCGCCCATCGCGCGCCGCGATCAGGAAGGCGGCGGCGGTCACGCCCTGGAGGACGTAGCGCTTCTCGCCCTCGAGGCGCAGGGTCTGGCCGCCTCGGCGCACGACGGTCGCGAAGGCGGCGGGGGCTGCGCTCGCGCTCTCCTCCGCGACCGCGAGCGTCACCAGCTTCTCGCCGCGCGCGATGGCTGGCAGCCACTCGCGCCTCTGCGCCGGCGTGCCGAGCGCCGCGAGAGCGAGCCCGCCCGCGATCGCCGCGAAGACGCCGAAGGGAGCGGCGGCGCGGCCGAGCTCCTCGACGAGCAGCCCCACATCGAGCAGCGACGCCCCCTGCCCCCCGTGGGCCGCGGGGAGCCCGTAGCCGAACCAGCCGAGGCGGGCGACCGCCTCCCAGAATGCCGGGTCGTGCCCCTCGGGGGTGCGGTCCCACGCGAGGCGCCGCTCGCGCGTGATCTCGGCGGCGAGGAAGCGGCGCGCCGCCTGCCGGATCGCCTCCTGCTCTTCCGTCGGCGCGAGCTGCATCCCTACTTCCGCGGCAGCCCGAGCCCGCGCTGCGCGATGATGGCGCGCTGGATCTCGTTGGTGCCGCCCCCGAAGCGCTGCATCGGCGCGGTCGTGTAGAGCCACTGGAGGCGCCCCGCGAGCGGCGCAGCCGGGTCGTCGGGCGCCAGCTGGCCGGCCAGCCCGAGGATCTCCATGCCGACCGAGGCGAGATGCGCGTTCAGCTCGCTCACGTAGACCTTGGCGATCGAGCCCTCCTTGGTCGGCACCTCGCCCTGGTCGATGAGCCAGGCGTTGAGGAGCCCGATCTGCCGGCCCACCTCGACGCGCATCTCGAGGTCGGCGAGCGCGCGCCGCACCCACGGGACGGAGCCGAGCGGGCGCCCGTCCCGCTTCGTGCGCCGCACGAAGGCGATCAGCTCGTCCAGCATGCGGCGGATCATCCCCACCGAGCCGATCATGATGCGCTCGAAGTCGAGCGCCATCATGGCGTAGTAGAAGCCCATGCCGCGCTCCCCCACCAGGTGATCGCGCGGCACGCGCACGTCCTCGAAGAAGACCGCGTTGGTGCGTATGCCGGACCAGGTCCAGAGCGGCTGCACGGTGATGCCCGGGCGGTCCATGGGCACGATGATCATCGAGATGCCCTTGTGCTTGGGTGCCTCGGGCTCGGTGCGGACCGCGACCCAGTTGTGGCTCGCGGTATGCGCGCCGGTGTTCCAGATCTTCTGCCCGTTGATGACCCACTCGTCGCCGTCGAGGACGGCGCGGGTCTTCACATTCGCCAGGTCCGTCCCCGCGTCGGGCTCCGAGTACGCGACGGCGAAGTCGATCTCGCCCCGGAGGATGGGCGGCAGCCAGTGCGCCTTCTGCTCCTCCGTGCCGACGCGCAGGATGGTGGGCGCCACCGAGCTCACCGCAAGCCGCATGGCGGGCGCGCCCGCCGCCATCATCTCCTCGATGAAGATGTACTGCTCGACCGCGGACTTGCCGAGGCCGCCGAACTCCGTCGGCCAGCCGATGGCCCACCAGCCCTTCTCGAACATCTGCTGGTGAAAGGCGCGCGCCAGCGGTCCGTCCCCCTCGTTGCCCGCCTGGCGCATCTCAGCGACCAGCGCCGGCGTGACGGCCGTCGCGAGGAAGCGGCGCACCTCGTCACGCCACGCGAGCTGCTCGGACGTGTACGCGTAGCGCATCAGAAGCGGACGACCTGCCGCACGTGCACGATCTCGATCTTCCCCGTCTCGCCGATCAGGAGGTTGATGAGGAAGGTGAAGAACGACATGAGCAGCCAGCCGCCGAGCGCCGACCAGAAACCGTGCACGCTGAACCCGATCACCACCTTGGACGCCATCCACAGCATGCCGGCGTTCACCACCAGCGTGAACAGCCCCAGGGTGAGGATGTTGAGCGGCAGCGTGAGGATCAGGATCACGGGACGCACGAGGGCGTTGAGCACGCCGATCGTGATGGCGGCGAAGAGGAGAGCCGTGACCCCCTGGATATCGATGCCGCGCACGATCAGGCTCGTGAGATAGAGGGCGGTCGCACTCACCAGCCAGCGGATGACGAGCCCGCGCATGGTCAGCGCGGGTTCGTATGCGAAGCCGCTACGGGCTGCAAGCGCCCCGGGAGGCGTACGCGGAGCACGATGCCCGCGGCGAGGAGGCTCGCCGCGAGCACCGTCCCGAGCACGGGCCCGTAGCTCCCCGTGTGGTCGCGGAGGTAGCCCGTCGCCGGCACGCCGATCCCCTGCGCGAGGACCAGGAGAGGGCTCATGCGGCCCGCGATCGCGCCGTAGTGGAGGCGGCCGAAGGCCGCCGCGTTGAGGCTCGCGAGCAGCGTCGCGTTGCCGCCCATCGCGTAGCCGTAGAGGACGACGTAGCAGGCGAGCAGCGGCTCGCTGCGCGTCGTCCAGAGGAGGAGGACGCCGGCGCTCTGCAGGCAGAAGCACACGGCGGCCACGCGCCGCTGGTCGAAGCGGTCGAGCAACGCGCCGAAGCCGAGCTTCCCCACCACGCCCATGGCCGCGGTCGCGCCGAGGACGAGCGAGGCGACCGACTCGGGCAGCCCGCGGTCCACGAGCAAGGGCATCTGGTAGAGCAGCACCGAGGCGAGGCCCGCCATGGTGAGGCTGAACGCCGCCGCCAGCAGCCAGAAGTTCGCCTGCCGGACCGCCGCCTCCGGCCGGACCGAGCGCTCGATCTCGTGCTCTGCGAGCGCCAGGTCGGCGGGCGAGGCGTGGCCCGCGGCGGGGAGCCCGTCGGGGAGGAGGCCCAGGTCGGCGGGGTCGCGGCGCATGAGGAGCATCACGGGAGGGAGGACGATCGCCGCCTCCAGCACGCCGAGCACGGCGAACGCCGCCCGCCAGCCGAAGGCCGAGACGAGGCGCTCGGCGAGCGGCGCGAACACGATCCCGCCCGCCGAGATGCCGGCGGTCGCGATGCCGAGCGCCCGGCCGCGCCGGCGCACGAACCAGCGCGCCACCGCGGAGTTGTTGGGCAGGTGACCGATGCAGGTGGAGCCGAGCGCGACCGGGCCGGCCAGGCAGAGATAGAGCGCGGCGAGCGAGTGCGCACGAGAGAGCAGGAGGAAGCCCGCCGCCAGTACGAGCGCGCCCACGATCTCGACCGGGCGCGCGCCGTGCCGGTCGACGGCCCGGCCGACGAGGAGCGAGTAGCCGGCGGCGGCGAACTGGAGCGCCGAGAAGCCGCTCGCCACCGGCACGTGCCCGCCGAAGGCCGCGGCCAGCGGCGTGAAGAAGACACCCCAGGCATAGAAGATCATGCCCGTGTTGACGGCGTGGCAGATGAAGGCCACCAGAACGATCCACCAGCCGTGGAAGATCCGCGCCGGGCGCGTCTTCACGTCGTGGCCAGGAACCAGCGGTAGTGCGTCGCGGTCGTGAAGCCCATGCGGCGGTACATCGGCTCGCCCATGGGCGAGGCCTGGAGGTTCGTGAAGCGCGCGCCGCGGCGCAGCCCCTCCGTGATCGCCGCCCAGGTGACCGCCCGGCCGTAGCCGCGCCCGAACTCCTCGGGCAAGGTGCCGACCCACCCGATGCCGCCCACGCCGTACGCCATGTAGAGGATGGCGCCCGCGACCGCGCGCCCGTCCCGGTAGGCGAGGTAGGCCTGCGTCGTCGGCCCCACGACGCCCGCAAGGCGGGCGAAGTGCTCGGTGGTCGAGGCCTCGGGCGCGCCGTAGAGCGCGAAGGCCCGGGCGATGACACGGGCGTAGTCCGCGCGGCCGGCGTCGTCGGTCACGGGACGGATGGCGACCCCGGGGGGCGGCGGCGGGGGACGCCCGGCGCCCGGGAGCAACGCCATGCCGGGCTCGCGATGGATGGGATGGAAGCCGGACGCGCCGAGGTCCGCCTCCAGCCCCGCGTCGGCGTGCTCGCGCGTCCACACCGAGAAGGGGCTGTCGGTCGGCCCGTAAAAGGCGAGCGCCCTTGCGCGCAGGTTCGGAGCGTCGGTCCGGCCCGTGACGATCGCCATGTTGGTCGCGACCGTGCCGTGCGGCGTGCGGCACATGACGAGGCCAGGCGTCTCCGCGACCGCTCCCCCCGGTGTCGCGCGCGTGTCGGCCACGTAGACGGCGACCATGTTGGCATCCATCAGCGCGAGCAACTCGGCGCGCTCCGGCGGCGACATGGGATCGCGCTCGCACGCGCCCTCCGGCGAGTCAAGTGCGCCGTGGACGAAGGCAGAATCGCCTGGTAAAGAATCCCCATGGCGCGATTCCGCTCGAACAAGCGGGCCAAGGAGCTCCAGCGCAAGGCCAAGCACGAGGCCAAGGAGGCTCGCAAGCGAGACCGGCGCGAGAAGGCGGCGGAGGGGGTCGACGACGACATCGACTGGAGTCAGGCGGTTGGCATCACACCCCCACCGGGCACCGTCACGAGCGACGCGGGCGAGCAGGACTCCACGCTGGACGACGAGAAGGAGCCGGGTCCGGCCCGCTGAGCCGACCGCGCGAGGACGAGCCGCGCCGAGCGGGCCCGGCGGGTGTGAACGGCCGGTCACGGACCGGTCGCAGCACCGGCCGCGCGGAGGGGGCGCGGCCGTCAGCCTCGGCTGACGGGCGCGCACCGCGGACACGAGATCTACGCGCTTCCGCCGCTGGCACGCCGCTCGCTTCCCGCCCCGGCGGGGAGGGCAGGGGCATGCACTTGAGGTACGCGCTGCTGGCGCTGCTCGGCGAAGGTGAAGCGCACGGCTACGAGCTCTTGAAGCGCTTCAACCGGCGGATCGGGCCTTTCTGGCATCCCAACATCGGGCAAGTCTATCAGCTCCTGCACGAGCTCGAGCGGCGCAGGCTCGTCGCCCGGCGCGACGAGGACGTGGGCACGCGCACGCGCCGCGTCTTCCGCCTGACCCCCCGCGGCGAGCGGGCGCTCGGCGCCTGGCTCGCCCGGCGGCCGGGCTGGCCGGCGCCGCTGCGCGACGAGATCTTCGTCCGCCTGCTGGCGGCAGAGCGTGGCGGGCCGGCCGCGGTCCTCGCCCAGCTCGAGCGGCAGGAGACCGAGTACCGCCGCTACCTCTCGCTCGTCCGCGAGGAGGCGGCTCGGCCCGACGCGCCGGTCACCCGCCGGCTCGCGCACGAGGCCGCGCTCGGCCAGGCGGAGGCGCACCTGCGCTGGCTCGCCCGCTGCCGCGCGCTCCTCGGCGCGCCCCCGCTGGCGCGCGCCTCGTAGCCGGGCGCCGACGCACGGGCGTGCCCCGTCCCACGGTTAGTTCGCGCGCGAGCGGAGGGTCAGGTGGTGGACGCTCGCGTGCGCGGGCTGAGCGAGCTGGAAGGCGACCGCGCGGGCCACGTCCTCGGGCGCGAGCAGCGGAGTGTGGGGATTCAGGAGCCCGAGCTCCTTCCAGCGCTCCGTCGCCGCCGGCAGGAGCGCCGGATCGAAGTTGGATGCGAACTCGGTCGCCACGTTGTGGATCTCGATCGTCATCACACGGATGCCCTGCGCCGCCACCTCGGCGCGGAGCGCGCGCGAGAGCGTGTGCACGGCCGCCTTGGAGGCCGAGTAGGCGGCCAGGTACGGCCAGGCCTCGTGCGCCGAGGCCGAGGTCATGTTGACGATGTCGCCCGCGCCGCGCGGCAGCATGTGACGGAGCGCCGCGCGGCACGCGACCAGCGTGCCGAGGACGTTGGTCTCGAGGACGGCGCGCCATTCCTCGGTTCGCCCCTCGGCGACGGGACGGATGTGGCCGACGGCCGCATTGTTGACGAGCGCATCGAGGCGCCCGTGGCGCGCGACCGCGCCCTCGACGAGCCGCTCGACCGCCGCCTCGTCGCGCAGGTCCGTGACGACGGCCTCCGCCCCGCCGCCGGCGGCGCGGATCGCCGCCACCGCCTCCGCGAGCCGGCCGGCGCGACGGGCGGCGAGCACGACGCGCACACCCGCGGCGGCCAGCTCGTGCGCCACCGCCCGGCCAATGCCGGACGACGCCCCGGTGACCACGGCCACGCGGCCCGCGAGCGCCGTGGTGTCCGCCATTCTTCAGGCCGCGAACAGCGGCCGGAGCGCGGCGCGCACGCCGTCCGGCACCGCGAGGGGCTCGCCGCCCGCCGCGGCGACCCAGCGCCAGCGGGTGCTCACCCGGACGAGCGGGCGCTCGCCGCCCGCGCGCACGATGCGCTGGTGCGCGTCGAGCGCCTCGGGCGCCCACGTGAACCAGGTCGCGACCTCGAGCCGGTCGCCGTAGCGCGCGCCCTCGAGGTATTCGAGGTCGGCGCGCGTGAGGACCGGCACATGGCCCGCCGCGAGCATGCGATCGAGCGACCAGCCCGCGTCCTCGATCGCATCCAGCACCGCCTGGGTCGCGACGTCGAGGTAGACGGCGTTGTTGACGTGCCCGATCGAGTCCACCTCGCAGGCACGCACGCGGTGCGCGCCCTGCGCCGGCGCCGGCGGCGCCGCGGGCGCGCTCCACGGGTCGCGTCCACGCCCGTTGCCAGCCTCGAAGCCGAAAGCGGTCTCCAGCTCGCGCGGCACGCGGCGCGGCCGCCCGCTCTCGACGTCGACGTAGACCCAGTCGGTGAGCGCATCGAGGACGGGTGCGCCGTCGGCGGCCTGCACCGCATAGCGGCGGTGCGAGCGCACGCGCCGGAAGTCCTCCACCCAGGTCCGGATCGCCAGGCGCTCGCCCGCCCGCGCGGGGCGCGCCACCGCGAGCGTCGAGCGGCGGACGAGCCACATCGCGCCCGCCCGCGCATACCAGGCCCCGTCGCAGCCGGCCGCCGCGCTCGCCTCGACCGCGGCGTGCGCCAGGTAGCGGAGGTACACGCCCGGGTGGAGGCGCCCGAAGCGGTCGAGCTCGTCGTGGCGGACGGTGACGTGCGCGGTGTAGACAGGACCCACGACGCCGGCCTGGTAGCACACCAGGGACGCCGAGAACAGGGGAGAGACGCGCGTGGCCACACCCGGCTTTCCGCTCCCGCTGCGCAACGCGCTCGCGGAGCTGGCGCTCGCCGCCTGCGAGGACGACGCGGCCACCGCCGCGCTCGGCTGGCTCGCCGCGCCCACCGCCGCGCCGCCGCCCGCTGCCGCAGCGCGCCTCGCGGCCGTGCACCTGATCGACCCGGGCGGGCGCGCGCTCCTTCCCGTGCACGCGCCGCACACGGCAGCGGTGGCCGCACACGCGAGCCGCGCGCTGCGTGCCGCCGCCGCCTTTCGGCAGGGCCCCGCCGGCGCCGGCGTCGTGCGCGCCTGCCGCGTCGCCGCCGCGCTCTGGAACGAGCGGCTCTTCTTCGAGGTGCACGAGGTGCTCGAGGCGGCGTGGAAGACCGCGGCCGGTGCGGAGCGGCAGGCGCTCCAGGGCGTGATCCAGATCGCGGTCGCCTACCATCACCTCGCGCACGGGAACCCGCGCGGGGCACGGAGCCTGCTCGCGGAGGGACGGAGCCGCCTCGCGAGCGTGCCCACGACGACGCTGCCGGTGCTCGACGTGGCGCGTCTCCTCGCCGCGACGGCGCCCTGGGAGGCGGCGCTCGCGCGCCGCGAGACGCCGGCGGAGGAGCCGCCGCGTCTTGCGCTCGCGGCGGAGTAGGAGCGCACGTCCGGGGGCCGCAGCCGCCGTCGCTGCGCTGCTACGCGTCGAGCGCCAGCTTGAGGCTCGCCAGCGCGCGGAGCTCGTCGCGCACGGTCTCGAGGTCGGTGATCGCGCGCGCCACCTCGCCCCGCAGGCGTTCCAGATCGGCAGCGCCGATCGGGGCGAGGAGCGCCGTGATGCGCGCGAGGACGCCGGTCACGTCGGCCCCTGCGACCGGCGCCAGGGCGGGCTCCGTGACCGAGGGCGGCGCCGCGTGCAGCGGCTCCTCGACCGGCGGACGCCGCACGGGCAGAACCGTCGCCCCCATCACCTCCAGCGGCGGGAGGTCCTCGCGCGGCGCCACGCGTTCGAACGGGCCGAGCGCACGCAGCCAGAAGCGCTCGTACTCGGCGCGGCGCGCGGGGTCGCGCAGGACCTCATAGGCCTGCTGCGCCCGGCGGAACCGCGCGCCGTCGCCGCCCACGTCCGGATGAAGCCGCTTGGCGAGCTCGAGCCAGTGCTCGCGGATGGTCTCCCCGGAGGACAGCGCGGGCACGCCGAGGATGCGGTAGAGGTCCGTCCGCCGCCGGTCCTCGATGGTGGCGAGCAGGACCGCGGCGCGATCCGCGACGTACTCGGGCACGACGCCCCGGCGGCGGGCCGTGCGGCAGATCTCCCAGTAGTGCGCCGACCTGCGCCCCCGGGCCGCATCGACGAGGAGCCCGTATAGCAAGTGCGCCTCTTCCTGCGGCCCGGTGAAGAGCTCCTCGGGCGCCCCCGCATCGAGGATGCGCGCGAGGCCGTCCAGGGTCGCCCGCCGGCTGGTCGTCGCTCGTCCCATCGCCCCGTGCCTTCGGTGCGCGCCGCTTCTAGCAAGAACCTCCGGCGGGCGGAAGCCATTTTTCTGCGCGTGGTCCGCGGTCGGTTGCAATCCGCGCCGGCCTGCGCGAGACTCCGCGCGATGTCGCCCCGCGCGCGGCCGAGCGCCCGGCTCGCACTCGCCACCGTCCTTCTCCCGGCGCTCGCGTTCGCGCAGGACGCCATCGTGCCCTTCGGTCAGGAGGACTCTCCCCGGGGCCACCTCCGCGACCGCTACCGCAAGCCGGAGAACAGCCAGAAGCTGAGTGACAGCGCGCGCAAGCTGAAGAGCGAGGACGTCGAGGAGCGCCTCGACGCGATCCGCACCCTGGGGCAGCTCGACGATCCGAAGGCGACCGAATACCTGGTCGCGGCGGCGAGTGACCCCGATATGCGCGTGCGCATCAAGGCGATCGACACGCTCGGCCACATCAAGGCCAAGGACGCGACTCCGCTTCTCGTCCAGCAGCTCTTCATGCGCGACACCGACCTCGGCACCAAGCAACGCATCCTCGCCAGCCTGGGCAGGATCGGCGACACGCGCGCGACCGGACCGATCATGGATTTCCTCTCGCGCGACGTCGACCCCGCGGTGCGCGGCAATGCGATCTTCGCGCTCGGCGACATCGGTGATCCGGCCGCCCTGCCGTCGCTCGAGGTCCTGGCCAGGGACGCGCAGGACCCGCTCTTGCGCAGCCTGGCAGCGGAAGCCGCCCGCAAGATCCGCGCGCGCCCCGCACCCGCGGTGGTGCCGCGCGCGCTGGCGGTCGACCGCCGGGACCAGGGGGGTGCGCCCGCCAAGCCGTAGCCGTCAGGCGCGGTGCGCCGGGCGCTCGGCAGCGCCTCGATGGTCCCGTGCTGGCGGGTGCCGCGCGAAGCGGCTACGCTGGCGCGCGCGCCGAGGTGGCGGAACTGGCAGACGCAGAGGACTCAAAATCCTCCGCCCGCGAGGGTGTAGGGGTTCGACTCCCCTCCTCGGCAGTCAGGATCCAGCCACTTACGATCATGCGAACACCCGTGTCGGCTCAGCCTCGGGCTCTATGGCAAGGCTGAGCGCCTGCACCGCCCGCTGATGCTCTTGCGGCACCGGCCTTGAGAGAGCAGCCTCCAGCGCGTTCACAGCGACGCGGGCCTCTCGGATTTGTCATGGTCGCGTCCATCGGGGAACCTCACGTCGCACGGAGGGCGGGCATGCCGCAGGGTAGTCCCCGGACCGTCTCCCTCACTGCGCGGGCTACTTCTGCTCCGGCTCACCTTGGAAGTGGATGTCTTCCGGGAACGGCACACTGACCTCGTCGGCCACACGCTTTAGCCATTTCCCAGATGAGCGTGTCGAGCGATGACGCTGGCGCGCGAACCGCCTGGGTTGGCGGTCATGGAGGGGGGCGGATGGACGACGCGACGACGGTGAGCAGCGCCACAGACTGCTTGCGCTCGGGTACGCCGACTGACCACGTCGCCACGGGTGGCCCTGGCCCGGTCGCACCGCACTGGTGGCATTTCCCTTGAGGTAGGGGATCTCATTGGGGTAGGCAGACGTAATCGGAGGGAGCCCTTGTCGCTCGCGGCCACCGCGGTCCAGCCGAAGACGATCACGGACGATGCCTTCGCGTTCCGACCGGCGTCGTTCGGTGCCGGAGATCTCGGAGGGCCGACGACGAGCGAGAGCCGCACGCTGCCGTGACGCTCGAGCGAACTGTCGTCGGGCCGCGCGCGAGTCGCGCCATGCCTACGTGCGGGGCGGCGGGACTCCTCGTCATCCTGCTCGCGACCGGCGCCGCGCGCGCCACTGGACCCGCCGAACGGCGGTGCGAGCGGGCGCTCGCCAGGGTGGGACCGCGCCTGCTCGCTCGCTCGACGGGGCTGCTTGCCGCGTGTGCGCGCGCGGTGGCGACCGGGGCGCGGGCCGCGAGCACCGACTGCCTCGCCGACCCAGCGATTGCGCGGCGCCGGGCGGCCGCGGCGCGGGCCGCGCGCCGCCGCCTCGGCCGCGCGTGCTCGGTCGAGGCCGCGGCGGCGCTCCACCTGGGTGGGGACTGCGCCGACGCCCGCACCCCGGACGCGGTCGCTGGCTGCCTCGTCGGCACCCACGATGCCGACGCAGACGCGGTGCTGGCCGTCTCCGACGCCGCGCCCGCCGCACTGCCCGAGGCAGCACGGGCGTGCCAGCTCGAGGCGACGGGCCGCACGCGCGAGGTGCTCCTCGGCCGCGTTCACCTCCTCACGGCATGCCACCGGCATCCGCCGCGCGCCCTCGCGGCCGGGAGCGATTGTGCCGAATACCCGCCGCTCGCCGCCCGGCTCGCGCGGCTCGGGAGCCGGGCGGCGGCCCGCATTGCCGCCCGCTGCGGGGGCGCGGCGCTCGGCGCGGCCCACTTCGGCGTCCCGTGCGACGCGCCGGCGGACGGCGGCACGCTCGCGCAGTGCCTTCTCCGCGTGGCCGGCGCGGCCGCCGACGACGCGCTCGCGGCCGAGCGCCCCAACCCGGGCTTCTGCGGCGATACGGGCGCGACGGTCGAGCGTCGCATCGATCGACTCCTCGCCCGCATGACCCTCGCCGAGAAGCTCGATCAGATGCACGGCGTCAGCCTCTTCACCCCGGGTCTCGCAGGTCGCATCACGGCGGTTGCGCGCCTGCGCATCCCCGGCATCGGGATGCTCGACGGGGCGCGCGGCGTGAGCGCCGTCAGCGGGAACGCGACGTGCTTCCCGGTCGGCATGGCGAGGGGCGCGACGTGGGACGAGGCGCTCGAGGAGCGCGTCGGCGAGGCGATCGGCGTCGAGACCCGCGCGAAGGGCGGGAGCATGATCCTTGCGCCCGTCGTGAACATCCTGCGCCACCCGCGCTGGGGGCGGGCGCAGGAGACCTACGGCGAGGACACCGTCCACCTGGGCCGCATGGGGGTCGCATTCGTGCGCGGTGCACAGCGCCACGTGATCGCGAACCCCAAGCACTACGCGCTCAATAGCATCGAGGATACCCGCTTCACCGTCGACGTCGCGGTCGACGAGCGGTCCCTACGCGAGGTCTTTCTCCCACACTTCCGCCGTGCCGTGCAGGAGGGGCACGCGGGCGCCGTCATGGCGGCATACAACCAGGTGAACGGCGCGCACTGCAGCGAGAACACCCACCTGCTGCGCGAGGTGCTCGACGGCGACTGGGGCTTCCAGGGTTTCGTCGAGTCCGATTGGGTCCTCGGAACGCGCAGCACGGTGCCCGCGGTGGAGGCGGGGCTCGACGTCGAGATGCCGGCCCCCAGCTACTTCGGCAAGCCGCTCGCCGATGCCGTGACGGCCGGCCAGGTGCGCCTGACGACGATCGACGATGCCGTGCGTCGCACCCTGCGCGTACAGCTCTGCTTCCGCCTGGATTCCGACCCGCCGAAGGTGGACCCGACCCAGGTCGAGACCCCCGCACACGTGGCGCTCGCCCTCCAGGCGGCCCGCGAGTCGATCGTGCTGCTCCGCAACGAAGCCGGGGCGCTGCCCCTCGACGCGGCGCGCGCGCGCTCGCTCGTGGTCGTCGGGCCGCTCGCCGCGATGGCGGACCTCGGGGACCACGGGAGCAGCCTCGTCGTTCCCGCCTCTGCCGTGTCGCCGCTCGCCGGCATCCGCGCGCGCGCCGGCGGCGTGACGGTCGCCTACGTCGACACGAGCTCACCCTCCCCCGCCGATCTGGCGCTGATCGCGGCGGCGGACGCGGCCGTGGTCGTCGTCGGGCTCACGTTCCAGGACGAGGGCGAGGGACTGATCACGATCGGCGACCGCCCGTCGCTGGCCCTGCCGCGCGACCAGGATGCGCTCGTCGCGGCAGTGGCGGCAGCGAACCCTCGAACCCTCGTCGTCCTCGAGGGGAGCGGGGCACTCCTGATGCCCTGGCTCGACCAGGTGGCCGCCGTGCTGATGGCCTGGTATCCCGGCGAGGCCGGCGGGACGGCGATCGCCGAGGTGCTCTTCGGCGACGTGAATCCGTCCGGCAAGCTGCCGGTCACCTTCCCGCGCGCGGAGAGCGACCTCCCGCCGTTCGACGACACGAGCCCCGCGGTCCAGTACGGCTACTTCCACGGCTACCGTTACCTCGACCGGAACGACACCGCCCCGCTCTTCCCCTTCGGCTTCGGGCTCGCCTACACGACGTTCCGCTATTCGAACCTCGCGATCACACCTGCGACCGCCTCACCGTGGGGCCGCGTGCGCGTGACCGCCGACGTGACGAACACGGGCCCCGTCGCAGGCGACGAGGTTGCGCAGCTCTACGTCGGCTACAGGGGCTCGCGCGTCGACCGTGCGGTGCGTGATCTCAAGGCGTTCGCCCGGGTCCACCTCGAGCCCGGCGAGACCCGCACGGTCCCGTTCGAGGTGCGGGCACCAGACCTCGCGTACTGGGACGCGGGCGCAGGCGCACTCGTCGTCGAGCCGATCGCGTACACGGTCGAGGTCGGGCCGTCGTCGCGCGACCTGCCGCTGGCGGGCGCTTTCGCGGTCTCGCCGTAGGCGGCCGACGGCGCTTCCGAGACCGCGGGGGGTCGGGCTTCGAACGGGGCCGGCTCGACCGCGGCTCATGCCGGGCCGTTCCCTGCACATTCCGGACACCGCACAAAGCGGGCTCGCTCAGTCCCGCCGTGCCGGCAGGAAGCCCGGCAGGTGGCGCGCCGCCGGGCTGTGCGCGAGGGGCAGCGCCTCGCGAACCGCGCTCTCGAAGTCTTCTGGCCTCGGTCCGATTTGCACGCGATGACGGGCCGCGGCCGAGAGCGCCCGGCGGAACGCCGCGGTCGGGGCTGCGGTAAACCCGCGGCTCGGCGCGGGCGGTGGCGACCAGCACTGGCCTGGCTGCCAGCCGGATGAGACGCATCCCGGCTGGCGCCCAGCGCGAGGGAGCAGCCCCTCGAGCTACCCCCCTGACCTACCCGACCCTGCCGAACCGCCTTGATCTCTCTTTCCCTACAGTGCAGAGATTGCTCATGGCACGCGACTATCTGAGCGGCTTCGAGCAGATCGTTCTCGCCGCGGTTCTCCAGACCCACGGCGACGCCTACGGCGTCACGATCCACCGCGCCATCAAGGACCGCACGCGGCGCGACTACTCCTTCGGTGCGATCTACGCGACACTCGACCGACTCGAAGCGAAGGGCTTCGTCTCCGCAGCGGCCAACCCGTCGTACTCACGGCGAGAGGGCCCCGTCGAAAGCACCATCGAGAACGACCGAGGAGGATCGTCGATGTCGCGCACGTCCGCTCACGTGAATCGAACCCGGCTCGGCGTGGTCGTTCTGGCGCTCACCGCCCTGCTCCACTGCTCGGCAGTCATACCGCGCGCGTCGGCGGCGGTGCCGAGCCCGACGATCGAAGGGCCGATCACCGGCCCCGGGGTCCCGTTCGTCTTCGGGACGGGGTTCGACCTCTCCCAGGTCGGACACATGGCGGAAGAGTTCTTCATATCCGGCACGGCGAGCGCCTACACGAACGTCGGGCCGCTCGGCACCGACGGCAAGTGGACGGTGGCGCCCGGCGAGATGACGCCCTACAAGACGCGCATCCTCGTCTACCGGCCGACGAGCCCGAAGAAGTTCAACGGCACGGTCGTCGTCGAGTGGCTCAACGTGAGCGGCGGTCTCGACACCGCGGTCGACTGGACGACGGCCCACACCGAGCTCATCCGTGACGGCTTCGCGTGGATGGGCGTCTCCGCGCAGCGCGTCGGCGTAGAAGGCGGTACCGCCCTGGTCGGCGTCGTGAGCCTGCCGCTCAAGGCGGTGAATCCGGCGCGGTACGGCTCGCTGAACCACCCGGGAGACAGCTTCTCGTACGACATCTTCTCGCAGGCGGGGCAGGCGATCCGACAGCCGGCGGGCCCGAGCCCCCTCGGCGGGCTCAAGGTGAAGAGACTGATCGCCTCCGGCGATTCGCAGTCGGCCTTCCGGCTGGTCGACTACATCGACGCGATTCATCCGATCGCGCACGTCTACGACGGCTACCTGGTGCACAGCCGTGGGGCCTTCGGCACTCCGCTGTCCGAGGCGCCGCAGCCGGCGATCCCGGCGCCGGGCGCGGCGGCGATCCGGAGCGACGTCGACGTGCCGGTGCTCGCGCTCGAGACGGAGACGGACCTGACGTTCCTCGCATACTTCTCGGCTCGGCAGGACGACAGCCGGCACTTTCGCCTCTGGGAAGTGGCCGGGACGGCGCACGCGGACACGTACACGCTCGTCACGGGCCCGGGGGATCTCGGCAACTCGCCCGGCATCGTCGATCTCCTGATCACCGCGTCGCCCATCCCCGGCCTCATCATGTGCGGCAGCCCGATCAACTCCGGACCGCATCATTTCGTCGTGAATGCCGCCTTCGCGGCCTTGAACCGCTGGGTGCGGACCGGGCGGCCGCCCCGCTCGGCGCCGCGGTTGGCCGTCGCGGCCGGCCCGCCCGTCGCGATCATGCGCGACAGCCACGGCAACGCCCGCGGCGGCATCCGCACGCCGCAGGTCGACGTGCCGATCGCCACGTTCACCGGCGAGCAGAGCGGCTCGCTCTTCTGCCGGCTGTTCGGCACCACCACGCCCTTCGACGCGACGACTCTGGCGTCGCTCTACCCGAACCACCGCGCCTTCGTCGTCGCGTACGACAAGGCGGCCAGGCGGGCGATCAGGACCGGTTTCCTCCTCAGGCCCGACGTGAAGCTCATGAAGGACTGGGCCGCCGCCTCGCACATCGGGGAGTGAGGCCGGGCTCGATACCGTCTGAAGATATGTTTGACGGGCGCGTAGCGAGCCGTGGTAAGCGTGCTCATGCGCAACATCGCCCTGCTCGCCATCGCGCTCGCGAGACGCGCTTCGATCTGCCCGCGCTCACCAAGCGCGACGCGAACGCCGACCCGCTGCTCCGCCTGTTCAAGTTCAAGAAGGTGAGCTTCCCGACGCCGCCGACGCTCCCGGCCGCGTCCGTCGACCTCACGCGTCCCGAGTGCTCGCCGAGCGGCGCGTTCCGGGACGAGCTCGAGCAGTAGGCCGGCACGGCGGGCGGGAGTCCCCCGAGTCCGGCACGGCGCGGGCGACCGAGGCGTGCGTCCTCCGAGGAGCTCGGCATCCCCCGTGCCCCCGCGCTTGGGTCGCCGGCCTCGAGGCCGCTCATCCGGCGCCGAGCGTGTGGCGCGCGAAGGGCGTCGCGCGACTCGTACACAAGGGTGTTCCCCTCTCCCCCCGGCGTCTTGCAAATTGTGCCCGGTGGGCACAATTCGTGCCCGATGACGCCCCTTCCTGACGGTTGCCCTGACGGAATTCACTCTCGAGGGGTTCGACTCCCCTCCTCGGCAGGCCGCCCGCGTAACTCCGATGCCGCCCGCGTGTTGCGGCCGCGCGTGACAGCCGGGAGGAACTGCTGGCGGCGCGCGGGCGTGATGGCGGCCGCCCTGCTGGGCGTGCTCCTCCTGGGCTCCGCACGGCCGGCCAGCGCCCGTGTCCATGTCTTCGTCGGCGGCGCCGTCGGCTTCCCGGCCTACCCCTATCCCTACTACTATCCGTACGCGGTACCGTACCCCGCCTACGAGGTCCCCCCGCCGGGATGGGTGCCCGGCCAGTGGGAATGGCGCTACGACCCGTGGGGACGGCCCTACCGGGTGTGGGTGCCGCCGCACCTCAGGTGACATGACGGGCGCCCAGGCATCGCTCAGGCGTCGCAGCGTGGCCGGCGCGCTCGCCCTGCTGCTCGTCGTGCCGAGCGGCCTGCTGGCCGCCGACCCGGAGCCCGCGCCGCCCTATCCGCCGCCACCTCCGCCGGTCGCCCGGCCCGTTCCTCCCCCGCCGCGCTACTATTACCCTCCTCCGCCGCGGGTCGCGCCGCCCCCGCCCCTCTCGCCGGTCATGCGCGTGATCTACGCGCCCTTCTACGCGGCGGGGCTGGTGGTACGATACGGCGTCTACTACATCCTCGTGGCGCCGCTCGAAGTGTTCAGCCGCACGGTCAGCTACGGCGCCAAGGGCGGCGTCGAGGCGCCGCCCCCACCGCCGCGGGGAGGCGAGGAGCGGCGGTGAAGCGCCCGCTGGCCGTCGCCGCGCTCGGCCTCGCGCTCGGCCTCGCCGGGAGCACGGACGCGCACGCGCGGGGGTCTTTCCATCATGGGCCGTCTTTCCATCATGGGCCCTTCGTCGGACACCGCCCGTTCTTCCACTCGCACCCCGGCTCCCGCGTCTTCATCGACGGCGGCTTCTTCTTCGACCCGTTCTTCTTCCCGTACGACTACCCCTACTACCTGCCCTATCCGGTGTACCCCCCGCCGGACGTCGAGGGCTGGAGCGAGCCGCCCCCGGAAGCGGAAGGCGAGGCGCGCGCGGAGAGCGCGCCGCCGTCGCGCGAGGAGACCGAGCGCGGCAGCTACGGCCTCGTGCAGCTCCAGGGCGTGCCCGACGGCGCCGCGGTGGATCTCGACGGGCGCTTCTGGCTGACGGCCGAGAACCTCGACCGGCGCTGGCTCGCGGTCCCGTACGGCGAGCACACGCTCGCGGTGCGCGCGCGCGGCTTCGACACGGTCGAGCGGCGGGTCGAGGTGAAGGCCGGCAAGACGAGCGTCGTGCGCTTCGGTCCCTTCCATCACCAGACCGGCTGACGTCCTTCCGTCACCCCGACCCGTTTGCTATCGTGCGCGCTGGTAAGGAGGACGAATGGCCGACGTGCTACCGGTTGCTGACGACTCGTTCGATCGCGAAGTGCTCGCGAGCCCCACGCCCGTGCTCATCGATTTCTGGGCTCCCTGGTGCGCGCCCTGCCGCGCCATCGCGCCCGTGGTCGAGGAGATCGCGCGCGAGTACGCCGGGAAGCTGAAGGTCATGAAGATGAACGTCGACGACAACCCGAAGACGCCGGCGCGCTACGGCGTGCGGGGCATCCCGAACCTGATCGTCTTCCACAGCGGGCAGGTGAAGGAGCAGATCGTCGGCGCCGTCCCGAAGGCGCAGCTCGTCAAGGCGATCAGCTCGGTCGTGGCGTAGCGCGGGCGTGCGCCGGTGGCGCGAGCGGCGGGGCCGCCCGCGCTGCGCGCTCGCCCCACCCCTCTCCCCTCAGAAGAAGTAGCGGCGCATCGAGACGTTCATGGTGAGGCCGACGCCGACGAGGAGGCAGAGGAGGGAGGAGCCGCCGTAGCTGAAGAACGGGAGGGGGATGCCGACGACGGGGAGGAGGCCGGTGGTCATGCCCACGTTGATGACCGCCTGCCAGAAGACGGTGGCGGTGAGACCGAGGACCAGGAGAACGCCGAAGCGGTCGCGCGCGCGGGTGGCGATCACGATCCCGCGCAGCACGAGCGCGACGTAGAGCGCGATCAGCACGAGCGCGCCGACGAAGCCCCACTCCTCCGCGAACACCGAGAAGATGAAGTCCGTGTGCTGCTCGGGGAGGAAGTTGAGATGGTTCTGCGTGCCGCGCAGGAACCCCTTGCCCCACGTCATCCCCGAGCCGACCGCGATCTTCGACTGCAGGACGTGATAGCCGGCGCCGAGCGGATCCATCTCGGGATGCAGGAAGGTGAGGATTCGCTTCTGCTGATAGACCTTCAGGTGCGGCCACCCGAGCGGCGCCGCGACCGCGACCACCACGCCGAGCAGGACGAACCAGCGCAGACGGATGCCGCCCAGCATCAGCATGGTGAGCGACACGATGCCCAGGATGGCGACCGTGCCCAGGTCGGGCTGCGCGAGGATCGCCGCCGCCGGCACGGCGGTCGCGAGCATCGGCACGATGGCCGCGCGCAGCCCGAGGCCGCGCTCGTACGTGCGCGCGAAGTGCCGCGCCAGCACCAGCACGAGCCCGAGCTTCATGAACTCCGAGGGCTGGATCGACACCGGACCGAGCGGGATCCAGCGCCGCGAGCCGCCGCCCATGCGGCCGAACGCCGGTACGGCGAGCACGGCGAGCAGCACGAGCAGGTAGATGACGAAGGCGCTGCGCTCGAGACGGTGATAGTCGAAGACGAGCGCGGCGAGCATCGCGAGGCAGCCGGCCGCGAGCCAGAGGAGCTGGCGCAGGGCGAGCGGCGAGAGCCCCCTCGTCCCCGGCGCGTGGGTCGCGCTGTAGACCGTCATGGCGCCGAGGCCGCTCACCGCGAGCGCGAGGAGCGGCAGCAGCCACTCAAAGTGCGTGATCAGTCGGCGGTCGAACCGCATTGGCTTGCTGGGTCGGAGGCATGGGCCCCTGGTTGCGGTCGAAGTAGTGGGCCAGCACCTGCTGCACGACGGGCGCGGCGAAGGCGCCGCCCCCGCCGCCCGCGTGCTCGATGATGCAGGCGATGGCGATCTCCGGCGCGTCGAGGGGCGCGTAGGCGATGAACCAGGCGTGGTCGCGCATCACCTCGGCGCCGCGGTTCGCGCGCGCGCGGTCCTCGCCCATCTTCACCACCTGCGAGGTGCCGGTCTTCCCCGCCACCACGACGCCGGGCACGCGCGCCTTCTTGCCCGTGCCGCCCTCGGTCATCACCACGTCGCGCATCCCCTCGCGCACCTGCGCGAGCGTGCTCTTCTTGAGATGCGCCTCGCCGAGCACCTCGGGCTCGACCTCGAGCACCCTCCCCTCCGCGCCGACAGCGCGCTTCACGTAGAAGGGCCGGCGGCGGGTGCCGCCGTTGGCGATGGTCGCCGCCAGGTTCGCCATCTGGAGCGGCGTGACGGTCACGTAGCCCTGGCCGATCGCCACCGAGAGCGTCTCGCCCTCGAACCAGGGCTGGTCGAAGCGCCGCCGCTTCCACGCCGTGTCGGGGATCGTCCCGCTCTGCTCGTGCGGGAGGGCGATGCCAGTGGGGAGGCCGAGCCCGAGGCGATGCGCGTACTCCGCGATCCCGTCGACGCCGAGCCGGCGCCCCGCCTGGTAGAAGAACACGTCGCACGACTCGACGATGGCCTTGTGCAGGTTCACGGCGCCGTGCCCCCCCTTCTTCCAGCAGTGGAAGAAATGGTGGCCGAACGGGATGCCGCCCGTGCACGTCACGCCGGTGAAGGGGGTCACCGCGCCCTCCTCGAGCGCGCCGGCCGCGACCGCGACCTTGAAGGTCGAGCCGGGCGGGAACACCCCCTGGACGGCGCGGTTGTTGAGCGGGTGCTTCCTGTCCTCGACCAGCGCGTGCCATTCCGCACCGCGGATGCCGCGCGCGAACACGTTGGGGTCGAAGGACGGGTGCGAGACCATCGCGAGCAGCTCGCCGGTGCGTGGATCGAGCGCGACGATCGCGCCGTCGGCCTCGCCCAGGGCACGGTCGGCGGCTTCCTGCAGATCGCGGTCGAGGGTCAGCGTGAGCGTGCCGCCGGGCAGGTCCGAGACCTCCTCGAGCACGCGGACGCGGCGCCCGAGCGCGTCCACCTCCACCTGCTGCCCCCCGGCTTTGCCGCGCAGATCCGCATCGAAGGCCTTCTCGAGGCCAGCCTTGCCGACCAGGTCGCCGGGGACGTAACCGTCGCCGTCGCCCCCTGCCAGCTCGCCCTTGCTCACCTCGCCGACGTAACCGAGGAGGTGCGCGGCCAGCGGCCCGAACGGATAGTAGCGCTTCGGCGCCACCTGCAGCGAGACGCCGGGCAGGTCGAGCTGGTGCGTCTCGAGCGCCACCACCCCCTGCCAGTCGACGTCGCGCCGCAGCACGACGCCCTGGAAGCGCTCGCGCTCCTTTCCGGGCGCGCGCATCGCCTGGTGGAGCGCGGTCTCCTCGTCGCCCAGGTACCCCGCGAGGGTCTTCAACACCTGGCGGCGGCGCTCGCGGGCGTCCTCGGGGACGAAGACGACGTCGAACGACGGGCGGTTGTCGACCAGGATCTCCCCGTGGCGGTCGTACACCACGCCCCGCGCCGCCGGCACCCGCACCAGCCGGATGCGGTTCTGGTCCGCGAACACGCGCATCTGCGTGCCGCGCTCGACCTGGAGGTACCACAGGCGAAGCCCGACCAGCGCGAAGGCGACGAACACGACGCCGACCGCCACCGCCATGCGGAGCTGGAACTCGGGCGGCACCTCGCGCGAGACGACGTGAACGGCGCGGGTCGACATCTCAGGCGAGACCCAGGAGGCGCTTCTCCCACGCCAGCGCGGCGAACACCGCCGGAGCGACCAGGGCCGCCAGGGCCGCGCAGGCGAACCCGGTGCGCAGCGCATGGTGCCCGACGGGGTTGGGCGTCGCTGCCAGCGTGGCGGCCGCCACCACCGCCGCGCTGTGCACCAGGCTCCCGTAGAAGGCGAGCGCCATGACGGGGAGCCCCCGCTCGAACCAGAGGTGGCGGGCGAAGAACCGCACGCTCAAGTACACGGCGGAGAGCGCGAAGGCGTTCTGCCCGAGCAGGGTGCCCGAGAAGGTGTCGAGGAAGTAGCCGAGCAGGAACGCGCCGGCCGCACCTCCGACCGTGTGGTGTGCCGCGCCCAGGTACACCGCCAGGACGAGGATCAGGTCGGGCACGACCGGCAGGCCCGGGAGCGACGGGAAGATCGTAGTCTGGATGAGCATGGCGACGACCGCCGCGAGCGCCAGCGCGACTCCGGTCCGCACCCTACTTCCCCGGCGCCGCCGGCGCGGGCTCGACGGGCGTGACCGGACCGCGCGTCACGAGCACCTCCTCGAGCCGCTCGGGATCCAGGTCGGGCGTGACCTCGGCCGACTGGAAGAGGCCCTGCCCCCGCTTGTCGATGGTCGTCACGCGCCCGATGGGCAGGCCTTTCGGGAAGATGCCGTCGAGCCCGGAGGTGACGAGCGTGTCCCCCACCTGTACGTCCTCGGTGCGCTTCACGTAGTTGAGCACGCAGCCCGCGTCCACCGTCCCCTGTACGATGCCACGGGCACGCGTGCGCTGCACGAGCGCATCCACCCCGCTGTTGTGGTCGGTGACGAGCAGGACGCGAGCTGCATGCCGGCTCACGAGGAACACCTGCCCGACGATGCCCTCGGGCACGAGCACCGCCGCCCCCCGCGCCAGCCCCGCGCTCTCGCCGCGGTCGATGGTGAGCGTGCGCGCCAGCCCGGTCGCGTCCCGTCCGATGACGCGCGCGGCGAGGAGCTCCCCCTGCAGCGTCTGCCGGAAGTCGAGGAGCGGGCGGAGGCGCGCGTTCTCGAGCTCCACCTCCGAGAGCCGATCGAGCTCCTGCTCGAGGCGCCGCACCCGCTCGCGCAGCGCGGCGTTCTCGCCCCGCGCGCGCACCAGGTCGGCCACGCCGCGCCAGCTCCCGGAGATGGCGCGGCCGAGGGCGGAAGCGGCGCGCTCGAGCGGCGCCATCAGCTCGAGGAAGGCGCGTCCGAGCGGGTCGGCGCGGCCCGCGGTGCGGCCGCTGCGCACGACCAGCGCTGCCCCGACGACGAGGCAGAGCGCCACGGTGAGCACGACGCCGTTGCGACGGATGTAGTCCAACGTTACCGGGGGCCCGTCCGGTGCTCGCGCCCTCCGGGCGCTCCGCGTCCAACGCCCGCGCGGCTCCGCCGCGCGCCCCAGACCCCGTCGGCTGGCTTGAGCGCTCTCGCGCTCAGCCTCCCTCCATGGTGGGGGTCGGTTGGGTGATTGCGCGCGGCGCGCGTTTCTCGCGCCGCGTTACGAGATCGCGACGTCTTTGAGGAGCGAGAGCTCATCGAGGACCTTGCCTGCCCCCATGACCACGGCGGTCAGCGGATCGTCGGCCAGCATGACCGGCAGGCCCGTCTCCTCGCGGAGCAGGGTGTCGAGGTTGCGCAGCAGCGAGCCTCCACCCGCCAGCACGATGCCCTTGTCGACGATGTCCGAGGCGAGCTCGGGCGGGGTGCGCTCGAGGCCGACGCGCACCGCTTCGACGATCTGGTTGATCGGCTCGAGCAGCGAGTCGCGGATCTCCTCGTCGGTGATCTCGACCGTCTTCGGCACCCCCGCGACCAGGTCGCGGCCCTTGATCTCCATCATCTGGAGCTCGCTGCCCGGATATGCCGAGCCGATCGTGATCTTGATCAGCTCCGCGGTGCGCTCGCCGATCAGCAGGTTGTACTTACGCTTCACGTACTGGACGATCGCCTCGTCCATTTTGTCGCCGCCGACGCGCACCGACTTCGAGAACACGATGCCCGAGAGCGAGATCACCGCGACCTCGGTCGTCCCGCCGCCGATGTCGACGATCATGTTGCCGGTGGGCTCGGTGATGGGGAGCCCGGCGCCGATCGCCGCCGCCATCGGCTCCTCGACCAGGTATACTTCTCGGGCCCCCGCGCTCTCGGCCGACTCGCGCACGGCCCGCTTCTCCACCTCGGTGATGCCGAAGGGCACACAGATGATGATGCGCGGGCGGACCAGGCGTTTGCGGTTGTGGATCTTCTCGATGAACTTGCGCAGCATCGCCTCGGTCACCTCGAAGTCGGCGATCACCCCGTCCTTCAGCGGGCGGATGGCCTGGATGTTGCCCGGCGTGCGCCCCAGCATCTTCTTTGCCTCGGCGCCGACCGCCAGCACCTTGCGCCCGCCGCGCGAGTCGGGCTGCACGGCCACCACCGACGGCTCGTTCAGCAGGATGCCCTGCCCCTTCACGTAGACGAGGGTGTTCGCCGTCCCGAGGTCGATCGCGAGATCGTTCGAGAAGAGCCCGAGGATGGAGTCGAGAATCATCGTGCGGCGCCCCGCCCTGTCTTTTCCGCCGGCTCGTCGTTTGGCGCTGGCCAAGCTGCTACCAGAAACATCGGCACGCGGCAACGGAAACTTGAACCGCGGCGCCGGTTTGCAAACCCGGAGGTCCTCGGCTAGCTTCGCGGCGAAGACGCGCGCGAATGCTTCGCTTTCTGCGTAAGTACTCGACCTCCACCGCCATCAAGATCCTCTACGGCGTCCTGGCCGCCCTGTTCATCCTCTGGGGGGTCGGCGCGATCGGCGGCGAGCGCCGGCAGGACGTCGCCGTCGTGCGCGGCCAGGTGATCAGCCGCCGCGACCTCGAGCAGGCCACCGAGGCGCTCACCCGGCGGTACGAGCAGCTGCTGCGCGGCAGCTCGGTGAATCTCCTGCACAGCCTGAACCTGCGCGGCCAGGCGCTCGACCTGCTGATCGAGCGGGCGCTCCTGCGCCACGAGGCGGCGCGTCTGGGAATCGCGGTCACCGACCACGACGTAGTCGACGCCATGCCCCAGATGCCCGAGCTGCAGGAGAACGGTCGCTACGACCCGAGCCGCGTCGATCTCATCAAGCGCAGCGAACGGGTCCCGGGCGAGTTCGCGGATGCCGTGCGCCAAGACCTCCAGCAGCAGCGTCTGGTGGCGATCGTCACCGACGGCGTCGGGGTGAGCGACGGCGAGCTCGAGGAGCGCTACCGCTTCGATCACGAGAAGGCGAACCTCGCCTTCGTGCGCAGCCGGGCGGCCGACCTCGCCGGGACGATCACGCTCTCCGACGCGGAGCTGCAGAAATACCTCGACGAGCACGCCGACCGCTATCGCGTCCCGGCGCGTGTGCGGGCCCGCTACGTCGCCTACCGGCCGGCCGACTTCCTGTCCGAGGTCGAGGTGAAGGACGGCGAGGTCGCCGAGTACTACGCGCTCCACAAGGAGGACAAGTTCACCGAGCCCGAGCAGGTGCGCGCCCGCCACATCCTGGTGAAGGCCGACGGTGACTCGAGCCCGGACGCCAAGGCCGCGGCGCGGAAGAAGGCCGAGGACCTGCTCGCCAAGGTGAAGGCGGGCGCCGACTTCGCCGCGCTCGCCAAGGCGAGTTCGGAGGATTCCGGCTCGGCGGCGAACGGCGGCGACCTGGGCCTCTTCCCGCGCGGCCGCATGGCGCCCCCGTTCGAGGAGGCGGCTTTCGCCCTCCCGGCGGGCGGCGTGAGCGGGGTCGTCGAGACGTCCTTCGGCTTTCACGTGATCAAGATCGAGGAGCATCGGCCCGGGGGCGTGAAGCCGCTCGAGGCCGTGCACGACGAACTCGTGGACGGCTTGAAGCAGGAGCGCGCCCTCGAGCTGGCGCGCAAGCAGGCGGAAGGGGACCGCCGCAAGGTCGCCCGCGGCACGCCCTTCGCCGAGGCGCTCGCCGGCCGCACGATCGAGGAGACGCCGCCCTTCACGAACGGACCCGAGGTGCCGGGCCTGGGGCACGTGCCGAGGTTCGTCGAGTCCGCCTTCGCGTTGCGCGAGGGCGAGGCGAGCGACCTGATCGAGGTCCCGGGTGCGATCTACCTGCTCATGCCCTTCGGGTACAGCGAGGCGCACACGCCGCCGCTCGACGACGTGCGCGAGCGCGTGGCGGCCGACGCCCGCCGCGAGCGCAGCGAGGCGGCCGCCAGGGAGCGCGCCGAGAAGCTCCTCGCCCGCGCCAGGGAGATCGGTCTCGACCAGGCCGCCGCCGAGGCCGGCGTCCAGGTCGAGGAGAGCGGACCGTTCGAGCGCAGGGAGCCGATCCCGAAGATCGGCTCGGTCCCGGAGCTGACCGCCGACGCCTTCGCGCTCACCGCCGAGGCTCCGCTCGCGCCCAGAGCGTACACGACGGGCGGCGACGCGATCGTGGCCGCGCTGCGCGCCCGCACGCCCGCCGACATGGCGGGCTTCGAGGGCGCCAGGGACAAGCTGCGCGAGACGCTCCTCAAGCAGAAGCACGCGGCCGTGTGGACGGCGTACGTGGATCACCTGAAGGGGCGCGCCCAGCGCGAGGGCGCGCTCGATGTGCATAACGATCTGCTCGCCCCCGGGTAGCGCGCCCGCGGCCGAGGGCTTCGCGCTCGCGGGCTCCCGGCCCCTCGGCTGCCTCCTGATCCACGGCTTCACCGCCACGCCCGACGAGATGCGCCCGCTCGGCGAGGCGCTGGCCGCGCGGGGCTTCCCGGTCCGCGCCGTACGCCTGGCCGGCCACGGGACCCGGGTCGCCGACCTGGCCGCCACCCGCTGGGCGGAGTGGTTCGCGTCCGTCGCCGAGGGCGCCGACCGCCTCCGCCGCGACGTGCCCGCGCTCGCGGTCGCCGGCATGTCGCTTGGCGCGCTCCTGGCGCTCCACCTCGCGGCGACGCGCCCCTCGGAGGTCTCGGCCCTCGTCCTCTGCGGCACGCCCCTAAAGCTGGGCGGCGCGGGCGCGCGCTGGCTGCCGCTGCTCGCGCGCATCCCGTGGATCGCGCGCCGCTGGGCCACGATCCCCAAGCCCGGCGGGCCGGACATCGCGGATCCCGCCGTGCGCGCCGCGAGCCGGAGCTACCGCGCCATGCCGCTCGCCGCGGTGCTCGAGGTGCTGCGCCTCCAGGCCCTCGTGCGAGGCGAGATCGGACGCGTCACGCAGCCGGCACTCCTCCTCCACGGGCGCCACGACCACAGCGTGCCGCTCGCCAACCTCGAGCTGGCGCGCCGGAGCCTCGGCTCGCGCGTCATCGAGAGCCACGTGCTCGAGCGGAGCTGGCACGTGGTGACGCTCGACTACGACCGCGACGAGGTGGCGCGTCTCGCGGCCGACTTCCTCGGCCGGGTCGAGGCAGCGGCTGCACCGCCCTGTCCCGCTCGATGCTGACGGCGACGCCGCGCTCGCCGCCGACGTCGCGGACCCTCGACTCGATGCCGTTCGAAGGACGGCGCGGGCCGGCTCACGCCCGCCCCGCCGGGAGAGAAGACGACGCGGAGCGGGTGGCCCATGGGGGGATGAGCCGAGGCCCGCTCCGCGCCACACACGCGCAGGACGCGGGAGTCATTCCTGCGCGAGACCGAACCAGCGCCAGCGCTCCCGCCATGTCCTCATCCACGCCCTTGGACGGACGGGACCGCCGACGTCTTCACTCCGAGATCCGCAACGGGCCCGCCGCGGGTCCACCACCTCGCGGGTCATGACCGGCGAAGCGGGAACGGCGACAGCGTGGAAACGGCTCATGCCCGGGCGAGCAAGCGGAGTGCCAACGGCGAATGGCGCGATTGCGGCCGGATCGCCCGCGGGAGCGGGACCGCCTGCCCCGGCGGTGTGGCAATCGGTCTCGGCTACCCCGGCTCGCCGCCCCGCGGCGACACCCCGTAGCGCTGCAGCATGCGGTAGAGGGAGCGGCGGTCGACGCCGAGCACCTGCGCGGCCCGGCTCACGTTGCCTCCGCTCTCCTCGAAGACGCGGTGCACGTAGCGGCGCTTCAACTCCGCCAGCGTGGGGCGGTCCTCCAGCGTCGCGCGCGCCGGGCCGGGTGCCGACCGCCTGAGCTCGTCGGGCAGGTCCTCGGCGGTCAGCACCTCGTGCTGCGCGAGCGCCACGCCGCGCTCGAGCACGTGCGCCAACTCGCGCACGTTGCCGGGCCAGCCGTAGGTGCGCAGCAACGCGAGCGCCTGCTCGGAGACCCCGGACACCGTCTTGCGGCACTCGTGCGCCGCGCGCCGCACCAGGTGATCGACGAGCAGCGGGATGTCCTCGCGCCGCTCGCGCAGCGGCGGGAGCTGGAGCGTCACCACCTTCAAGCGATAGTAGAGGTCCTCGCGGAAGCGCCCCTCCTCGACCGCGCCTGCCAGATCACGGTTGGTCGCGGCGATGACGCGCACGTCGACCGCCCGCCACGCCGAGCCGCCCACCGGCCGGATCTGATGCTCCTGGAGCACGCGCAGGAGCTTCGCCTGGAGCGCCGGCGACACGTCGCCGATCTCGTCCAGGAAGATCGTGCCGCCATCGGCCTCGGCGAAGAGCCCGGGCGCGTCACCGACCGCGCCGGTGAAGGCGCCGCGCACGTGCCCGAAGAGCTCGCTCTCGAGCAGGGTCTCGGTGAGGCCGCCGCAGTCGACGGCCACGAACGGCCGCTTGCGGCGCGGGCCGTTCTCGTGGATGGCGCGCGCGACGAGCTCCTTGCCCGTGCCGCTCTCGCCGAGAATGAGCACCGTGCTGCGCGCGGACGCGACGCGCGCGATCGTCTTGTACACCTCGACCATGGCGGGCGAGCGGCCCACCACCCCGCCCAGCTGCTCGCCCGCCACCGGGAGCGTCGCTTGCGCTTCCGCCGTGCGCCCGAGCGCCTTCCGCACCGTCGCGCGGATCTCCTCCACGTCCATCGGCTTGCTCACGTAGTCGACGGCGCCCGAGGCGATCGCCTGCACCGCCGAGTCGATCGAGCCGAAGGCGGTCATGATGACGACGGGAAGGTCGGGCAGCCGCGCGCGCAGCCCGCGCAGGAGGGCGAGGCCGTCCATCTCCGGCATCTGCACGTCGAGGATGGCGAGATCGACCGGCTCGTCCGCGACCCGCGTGAGCGCCCGCTCCGGATCGGTCTCGCCGATCACGGTGTAGCCGTCGCGCTGGAAGACGTCGGCCAGGAGCCGGCAGGTGACGGCGTCGTCGTCGACCACGAGGAGGCGCGGCATCAGGCCTCCAGCGGCAGGCGCACGTGCATCGTCGTGCCCCGGCCCGGGCTCGACTCGACCACGACCTGGCCGCCGTGCGCGCGCACGACGTGGTCCACGATGGCGAGCCCGAGGCCGGTGCCGCGCCCGGGCGCCTTGGTGGTGTAAAAGGGCTCGAAGACGCGCCGGATCTCGTCCTCCGGCATGCCGTGGCCGCTGTCGCGGACCGTGATCTCCAGGTGCGGCCCGCGGCCGTTCGGGGAGAGCACGCCGGCGCCGACCACGATCGTACCCGGCGGCTCGGTGGCGTCGATGGCGTTGGCGAGGAGGTTGATGAGCACCTGGCGCAGCGCGGCCACGTCGCCCGGCACTGGCGGGAGGTCGGGCGGGACCTCGCTGCGCAGCACGAGCGCGCGGCCCGCGAGGCGGGTCGCGACCAGCGCGAGCGCCTCGGTGACCAGCGGCGCGAGCGCCACCGGACCACGGCCGATCTCGCGATCGCGGGTGCGGCCGAGCACGCTGCGGATGGTCTCGATCATGCGCTGCACCTGCGACTCGATCACCGCGAGCTTGTTCGCGTGTTCGGCCGGCAGGTCCTCGCGCAGGAGAAGCTGGGTGTAGCCGAGCACCGAGTTGAGCGGCGTGCCCAGCTCGTGGGCGATGGTGGCGGCCATCTGCCCGAGGGCGGCCAGCCGCTCGCTGCGGCCGACCTCGAGCTGCGCGCTCCAGAGCTTCTCGTTCGCCTCCTTGAGCTCGCGGTTCGCGTCGGCCAGCTCGCGCGTCGCCTGGCGCACCCGCGACTCGAGCCCGGCGGTCAGGTCCTCGAGCCGCGCCAGCATGCGATTGAAGCTCCCCGCCAGGAAGGCGAACTCCCCGCCCCCCGGCACGCTGACGCGCGCCTCGAGCTCGCCCGCCTCGGCGCGGCGCATGCCGCCGACGAGCGCCGCCACCGGGTGCCCCACCCGCCGCTCGAGGAAGAGCGCCAGGAGAAACGAGATGAGCCCGATCGAGGACACCAGGAATATGCCCCCGATGCTGCGCAGCCGGCGCTCGAGGCGTGCGACCTCGAGGAGGGAGAACTCCACCTGCACCGCGCCCGCCAGCGCACCGTCGCGCACGAGCGGGCCGGCCATGCGCCAGATCTCCGCGCCCTCACGGCCCTCGGTCGCGGTCGCGGTGCGCAGGACCCCCTCGGCCAGGAGCGCGGCCTGCTGCGCGGCATCGAGCTCGAGCGGTGCGCTCTCGCCCGCCGGCCGGGTGGTGAGCGCGAGCTCGAAGCGGCCCGCCCGCTGCCGGAGCACGTCCACCGCGGTGAGCTCGCGGTCGCCGTCGACCAGCGTCTGGAGCTTGCGGCGCAGCGCCTCGGCACCGGTGCGCCCCCAGAGTGACTCGACCGTACGCAGGTAGAGAACCGCACGCTCCTCGAGGTCGTGTTCGAGGGCGCTCTCCGAGAGGCGGGTGTCGAGCCACTGGGAGGCGGCCAGCACGGTGGCGACGGTGGCCACCACGATCGCGATCAGCTGCAGGCGCAGCGTACGGTGCACGGCTCGCCAACGCTACCCGAAACCCGCCGGCTGGGCGAGCGGGTTCCCTGCCCAGGCTCTCACCGTTCGCGCGCCACTCGCCGCACCACGTGCCGGACGACGGCGAGGACGGTCAGGCTCGTCCCCAGCACGGCGAGCAGCCAGAGCTCGGCCCGCCTGACCCGGCCGACCAGCGCCACGGCGCTCGTGCTGAGGACGAAGCCCAGGCCGGCGAGCGCGCTCGCCGAGAGCACGCAGCCGACGAGGTCGAAGAGCGCGAAGCGCCCGTATGGCAGCCCGTGCACCCCCCAGTAGAACATGCTCGCGATGCGCGTGCCGTAGACGAACCGGGAGATGACGATCTCGCGCGCGCCGAGGCGCGCGACCAGCCGCTCGATGAGGGGCGCGGCGCGGAGATAGAGGCGGCTCTGGCGCACGGCCGCGGCGTTCAGCCGCCCGAGCGCGTACCACGCCGAGTCGCCGACCAGGCCGCCGAGCGAGGCCGCCTGCACCGCGCGCGGCAGCGAGAAGAAGCCCAGGTGGGCCACGACGCCGGCCAGCACCACGCTGGCGTCGCCCTCGATGGCGGCCGCCGCGAAGACGGCGAGCAGGCCGTAGCGGGCGAGGAAGTCCTCCACGCCAGTGTCGTGCCTGGCTCGCGGCCATTCATCAAGAGTTGGCGGGCGGAGGGCCCCGCCGCGCTCACCGCGGTGGGATCGTCTCCAGCACCGTGGCCCTCAGCGCGTCGACGTTGAAGGGCTTGTCGAACACGGCCACCGCGCCCAGCTCGCGCCCCTCGGCGTGCGTCGCCTCGTCGCCGAAGGCGGTGATCAGGATGACGGGGGTGACCCGGTTCGCGCAGCGCAGGATGGCGAGGACGTCGAGGCCGGTGAGGCCCGGCATGCGGACGTCGGTCACCACCAGGAAAGCCTCGGGGCGCTCGCGCCGGACGGTCAGGGTGTCCTCAATGGAGGCGAGGAGGGCGAGCCCATCCCCGGCCTCGACCACCTCGTAGCCTTCCTCCGCCAGCACCGTGGCGAGCAGGTGGCGGAACTCGGCGTCGTCCTCGGCGAGCAATACGAGCGGCTGGCGGCGGGGCGGGGCGCCGGGGGCCGGGGCGGGCATCACGACCGGGCCGCTTGCATGGGCCGTTCCGGGCGGAGTCAGGCACGCGGCGCCGAGAAGACGGGCCCGCGCGCGGCCGGGCGGGGCGCTTCGCCACACCCCTGGGGCGGCGCGCGGTCTCACGCGGCGGCATCGCTCGGCCGCCGGCGCTTGCTCCAGGGGAAGACCAGACGCAGGGGCAGCACGCGCTCGCGCCGGTGCTCGGCCTCCAGGATCCGCATCCGCGCTTCGAGGAGATCGCGTAACGCGATGATGCCGACCAGCCGCCGTCCCTCGCCCCGCTCGACCACCGGGAAGCGCGTGAGCCCGGTCTCGGCCATCCGGTAGGCGACCACGCGCAGCGGGTCGTCGGGGTGGGCGACCACCGCCTCGCGGCGCACCACCTCGGCGAGGAGGCGGCCGGCCGCGGCGCCTTGCTCGCGCAGGAGCTCCGGGAGGTCGCCCCAGCGCACCACGCCGAGCAAACGGCGCTCGGCGTCGACCACCGGGTAGAGGCGCTCCCGCCGCGTGCGCCCGTCGGCCTCGAGCCAGCGCTCGAGCCCCGCGAGCGGCAGCTCCGCGGGCAGCACGGCGACGCCGGGCCGCATCACCTCGCGCACGAAGAGGATCTCGAGCGGGTCGACCGCGTACTCGCGGGTCAGGTGGTAGCCGCGCCGCGCCACCTTCTCGGTCAGGATGGAGCGCCGGAGCGCGAGCACGGTCGTGGCGTGCGCGATGGTGACCGCGAGCAGGAGGGGGAGGAGCACGCTCACGTCGTGCGTCAGCTCGACGGCGAAGACGACGCCCGTGAAGGGCGAGCGCATGGTGCCGCCGAGCATGGCGCCCATGCTGACGAGCGGCCAGAAGCCCGCCCCCTCCGACGGCAGGAACGCGGCCTCGAGCCCGCCCAGCGCGCCGCCCACGAGGAGGAGGGGAGCGAGCACGCCGCCCGAGGTGCCGGAGCCGAGCGACACGCTCCAGATGATCGACTTGACGAGCAGGATGCCGATCAGAGCACGGCGCGGCAGCTCGCCCTGGAGGAGTGCCCCGATCGTGTCGTAGCCCACCCCGAGCGCCTGAGGGAAGACCAGCCCGCCCAGGCCGACGACCAGCCCGCCCAGCGCCGGCCACCACATCCAGTGAATGGGGAGCAGGCGGAAGGCGTCCTCGGCACCATAGACGGCGAGCGTCAGGAGCGCCGAGAGCGCGCCCGCGGCGAGCCCGGTCACCACGCAGCCGACCAGACCCCCGGGGCCGATGAAGAGCGGGTGCGGCGGGGTCGGAAAGAGCGGCCCGAGCCCGATGATGTAGCGTCGCGCCGCGGCGGCGGTGGCGCTGGCGAGGCCCACCGGGACCATGCTGCGCGGCTTCCACTCGAAGAGAAGGAGCTCGACCGCGAGCAGCACTGCGGCCACCGGCGAGGCGAAGGTGGCCGACATACCCGCCGCCGCGCCGGCCACGAGGAGCGTCTTCCGCTCCGCGGCGGTCAGCTCGAAGAACTGCGCCACCAGGGAGCCGAAGGCGCCCCCGGTCATGATGATCGGCCCCTCGGCGCCGAACGGACCGCCGCTGCCGATCGAGATCGCGGCCGAGAGGGGTTTGAGCAGGGCGAGCCGCGGTTGGACCCGGCTGCCGCCGATCAGGATCGACTCGATCGCCTCGGGGATGCCGTGGCCGCGGATGCGTTCGGAGCCGTAGCGCGCCATGAGCCCGACCAGGAGCGCGCCCACCACCGGCACGAGGACGACGAGCGGGCCGAGCCGGTTGCCCGCCGGCGAGACGAGCGCAGTGTCCCAGCGCTGGAAGAAGAAGAGGTTCGTGAAGAGCCCGATCAGGCGCAGGAGCGCGAGCGCGACGTAGGCCGCCAGGACGCCGATCCCGACTCCGGCGAGCGCCATCGGGACGACGCGCCAGGTGGTGGTGAAGTCGCCGGGGGCGGCCGCCCCCGGCTCAGCGCCGGCCCGCATGGCGACCTCCAGACCGCCGCGCCGGCGCGGGCGGGCGGACGAGCCGGCCGAGTGCACGCACCAGCGCGGGGCCGATCGAGCGCAGCTCGGCGCGATGGGCGAGCGTCAGCCGCAGCAGGAGCGCCCGCCCGTGCGGGGCGAGTCGCACCAGGACCCGGCGGCGGTCGCGCGCGCCGCGCGCTCGCCTGACCAGGCCGCGCGCCTCCATGCGATCGACCAGCTCGACGGCGCTGTGGTGCCGGATGCCGAGCCCCTCGGCGAGCATGCCGATCGTCGCCTCGGCGCCGCCGGGCAGGCCGCGGAGCGCGAGCAGGAGCTGGTGCTGCTGTGGCTGGAGCCCGGCCGCGCGCGCCGCCTCGGCGCTGAAGGTGTAGAAGCGCCGCAGCGTCTGGCGGAACTCGGCCAGCGCCCGGTACTCCGCCAGCGTGACGTCGCGAGCGACCACGGTCGGTCGATATATATCGTGTTGCGATATGGATTCCCAGCCAGCCCGGGAGCCGCCACGTGCGCTTGCCCGCGCCGCGCGTGCAGCGTAGATTCGAGGACGTCGTCCCCGAACGCTTGCAGACCCCGAGCCGTCTCCCGCGGGCCCACCCGGGCTTCGCGTCGCTCCTGGGCGTCCTCCTCGCCGCCGCCGCGGCCCTGGGGGCCGTCCCGGCCGGCACCCGCCCGCGGCGTGCGCCGCTCGTCGTCCCCCCGGGTGCGCGCGTGCTCGTCATCGCCCCGCACCCCGACGACGAGACGATCGGCGCCGGCGGCCTGATCCTCCGCCTCGCGCGCCGCGGCGCCCCGGTGCGCATCGTGTTCGTCACCAACGGCGACGGCTACCCGCAGGCGGTGGCGCAGGACTTCCACGAGCAGAAGCCGCGCGACACCGACTACCTCGAGTTCGGGGAGCTCCGGCGGCGCGAGGCGGTTGCCGCCGCCCGTCACCTGGGGCTCCACCGCCGCGACCTCGTCTTCCTCGGATTCCCCGACGGCGGCCTCGCTCAGCTCTGGCGCGATCACTGGTCGCGCACCAACCCCTACACCTCGCCCTACACCAAGGAGGACAGCCCTCCCGCGCCCGACGGCGCCGAGTACGACGGGCAGGACCTGGCCTCGCTCGTCGCCCGCGAGCTGCGCACCTTCCGGCCGACGGTGGTGGTGATCCCGCACCCCTACGACGCGCACCTCGACCATGCGACCGCGAGCTACTTCGTGATCGACGCGCTCGACGCGCTCCAGGCCGCACACGTGCTCCCGGAGCACGTGCTCGTCCTCACCTACCTGGTGCACAACCCCGTGTGGCCGAGCGCCGGCACCGACCGCGACCGCCTCGCGCCGCCCTCCCGTCAGAACATCCCCGACACGCTGTGGACGGAGACCGACCTCGTGCCCGCCGAGCTGGCCGCCAAGGAGGGGGCGCTCGGCGAGTACCGGAGCCAGCTCCCGATGCTGGGCGACCTGCTCCGCCGCTTCTGTCGGCCGAACGAGCTCTACGGGCGGGTCAAGTCGGGCCTGCTCGACCGCATCGCCGAGGTGCACTGAGGTGGCGGGCGAGGGCGCCGCTCCCCGGCTCGCCTTCGTCGACGTCTGCCGCGCGCTCGCGGTGCTCGGCATGCTGTTCGCCAACATGATGAACGTCTTCCTGCGCCGCGTGCCCGAGGTCCTGCAGCACAACGAGGGCGACGTGCTGCGAGCCTTCGACTTCCCCGCGCCGGTCTTCCAGTTCCTGATCGGCGTGTCGCTCGTCCTCTTCCTGCACAAGCGCACGGCGCGCGGACTCGCGCCCGGCGCCGCACGCTTCACGGCCGTGTGGCGCTTCGCGCTCCTGGCCGGCCTCGGCATCGTGCTCGACTCGGTCGGGACGCTCACCGCGAGGCCGAAGTGGGGCGTGCTGCAGACGCTCGCCCTGGGGGGCGTGGTGGCCACCGGCGTCGCGCAGCTGCCGGACGGCGTCGTGGCCGCGCTCGCGCTCGGGCTCCTCGCCCTCTTCTTTCGCGGGGCGCCCGGCGAGGTGCATCACAACCCGCTCGCCGCCCTGGCCTTCGCGCCGCTCACGCTGGCCGGGCTGCTGGTTGGCCGCGGGCTCGTGGGCGGCGCCCCGCCGCGCCGGCTGATCGGACGCGCGACCGCCGTCGCCGTCACCGGCCTGGGCTGGACCGTGGTCGCCCAGCTGGCCGGCGTCCCCTTCAACAAGACGGTCGGCACCTCGAGCTTCGTCGCCGTCGCGACCGCCGCCTCCGCCGCGCTCCTGCTCGCCACCGCCGGACTCGAGGGCGCGGGCGTGGGCTTCCCCGCCTGGCTCCTCGCCGTCGGCGCCAACGCGCTCACCGCGTGGGTGCTGCAGTACGTGCTCGTCTACTACCCGGCATGGCTGGTCTTCCCGGCGTGGCAGCGCCTGCCCCTCTTCCGCGGCATGGCGGCCGTGCTGGCCGCGCTGGCGGCGCTGAGCGCGCTGACCATCATCCTCGCGCGGCGGGGCATCCGCATCCCCATCTGACCGGGGGGACGGCGTTCATGCGGCGCGGCAGCCCCCTTCACTGACACGAGCACGTCGACCCGGTCACCGCTCAGCAAGCGGTCGAGCGAACGACGCCTCTCCCTGGTCCCGCTGACGGCCCGATCCACGAACTCACCGTCTCGAATCCGAAGTCGCGAAGATCGCGCAACTTGCTCTCGCAACGCTGGTCGGCGGTCGGGATTCGGTTCCCAATGTCGAATCAGGCGTGCGGCCACGAGAACGTCCTCTCGGGCGGCGCAGGCTGCTCTTCGGGACCGTGTGCAGCGCACCCGGTGCGGGTGTTCCGCCTCTGGCGTCGCGGGCCGACGACACTCACCCTGTGAGTAAAGTGTGAGTCGACTTTTGCTTGCACTGCCCCTGTCACAATAGTATTTCCCCCCAATTCCCTGCGGCACGAGCCTTGCCTGGGCTCCCAAACGGATAACAAGGAAGCCGAGCCCTATGTCGGAAAGGGAGCACCCTGCGCCCGCGTGAGCCCGTCCAATGCTCAGGTCGAGTTCAGCGGCGTGCGCATGGCCTTCGGGCAGCGCGTGGTGTTCCGCGACCTCTCGTGCCGCTTCCCGCGCGGCCGGGTATCGGTCATCCTCGGCGGCAGCGGCTCGGGCAAGAGCACGTTGCTCCGGCTGATCGGCGGCCTGGTGCGTGCCCAGGCAGGCCGCATCGTGGTGGACGGCGACGAGATCACCCACCGCTCGGAGCGGCAGATGTACGCCGTGCGCCGGAAGCTCGGCATGATGTTCCAGGACGGCGCGCTGCTCGACTCGCTGACGCTGTTCGACAACCTGGCCTTCCCCCTGCGCGAGCACACCGCGATGACTGAGCCCGAGATCGCGGCCGCGGTGCGCGAGGCCCTCGCCGCCGTGGGGCTCGCCGGTATCGAAGAGCTCTTGCCCAACCAGCTCTCGGGCGGCATGGTGAAGCGCGCGTCGCTCGCCCGGGCGATCATCATGAAGCCGGTGATCCTCCTCTGCGACGAGCCCTTCTCGGGCCTCGATCCGGCGTCCGTGCGGCTCATCGAGACGCTCCTCGTGGACGTGAACCACCGGCTCCAGGCGACCATGCTGATCGTCTCGCACCACATCGCGTCGACCATGCGCATCGCCGATCACGTCGTCCTGCTGCTGCCCGACCGGGCCGTCGAGGGCTCGCCCGCGGAGCTCCGGCGCACGACCGACCGCCGCGTGGCGGGCTTCCTCGACGAGGACGGCGCGCCGGGCGGGGCCCGCGCGTGAACGCGATCCGCGACCTCGGCTGGGCGGCGGTCCGCTTCGTCGCCGACCTGGGCCGACTCGCCCGCTTCGGGGCGCAGATCGGACGCGCGGCGCTCTCCCCGCCCGTGCGTGCGCGCCTGTTCGTCGACGAGCTCTTCAAGCTGGGCGTGCTCTCGCTGGTCATCATCTGCGTGTGCGGGCTCGCCGTGGGCATGGTGCTGAGCCTCCAGGGCTACACCACCCTGGTGCGCTTCGGCGCCGAGCAGTCGCTGGGCGCGGTGGTGGGCCTCTCGCTCATCCGTGAGCTCGGCCCGGTGCTGACCGCGCTGCTGGCCACCGGCCGCGCCGGCTCGGCCACCACCGCCGAGATCGGCACCATGGTCGCCACCGAGCAGCTCGACGCGCTGCGCATGATGTCCGTCGACCCGATCGACCTGGTGGCGACTCCGCGCGCGCTCGCCATGACGGCCGCCATGCCGCTCCTCTCCGCGCTCTTCATCGTGTGCGGGCTCTTCGGCGGCTACCTGGTGGGCGTGGGGCTCATGGGTGTGGACCCGGGGAGCTACATGTCGAGCCTCCGGTCGGCGGTCGACTTTCGCGACGACGTGCTCGGCAGCCTGCTGAAGGCCCTCATCTTCGGCGTGCTGGTCGGCCTCATCGCCACGTACCGGGGTCACACCGCGGTCCCCACCTCGGCCGGCGTCGGCGCCGCGACCACCTCGACGGTGGTGGTCGCGTCGGTCAGCGTGCTGATCTTCGACTACTTCATCACCGCGCTGTGGGGGGTGTGAACGGATGAGCCGTGCGCCCGTGCGTGATCTCCTGGTCGGTCTCTTCGTCCTCGCGGGCCTCGGCGCCGTCGCCTACCTCTCGCTCAGCGTGGGCAGGGTCTCCTACGGCGGCCCCAGGCACATGGCGCTCTACGCCGACTTCGACGAGACCGGGGGCCTCAAGCCGCGCGCCCAGGTGGTCATCGCGGGTGTGAAGGTCGGCCAGGTGGCCTCGATCACCCTCGACCAGAGCTACCGCGCGCACGTCCGGGTCGACGTCGACGCGGCGCTCAAGCTGCCGATCGACACCACCGCCTCGATCATGACCGCGGGCCTGCTCGGGGATCGCTACGTCTCCCTCCAGGTCGGCGGCAACGACAAGCTGCTGCAACCGGGAGACCAGATCACGATGACCGAGTCCGCCGTCGTCCTGGAACGGGTGATCGGCAAGCTGATCTACGGCGCCGATCGGGGGAAGAGCCAGTGAGGCCGGGGCGGATGGGTCCCCTCCTCGCCGCCGTGCTCGTCCTGTCGTGGGCCGCCGCCGTCCGCCGGGCGAGCGCCGCGGAGGACGTCGGCACCGAGCGCGACCCGCTCGAGTGCGTGAACCGGAAGATATTCTGGTTCAACGACAAGGTCGACGTCTACGTGCTCGCGCCGGTCGCGAGGGGCTGGGAGAAGGTGTCGCCGCACTGCGTGCGAACGTCGGTCTCGAACTTCTTCGGCAACCTCCGCTTCCCGATCGTCACCGTGAACGACCTCCTGCAGGGCAAGGTGAAGGACGGCGCCTCCGACGTCGGGCGCTTCGGGGTCAACACCACCGTCGGCGTGCTCGGCCTCTTCGATCCCGCCTCGGGATGGGGGCTCGTGAAGCACGACGAGGACTTCGGCCAGACGCTCGGTGTGTGGGGGGTGCCGCCGGGAGCCTACCTCGTGCTGCCGCTGCTCGGGCCCTCCGACCCGCGCGACGCGGCGGGCTTCGCGGTCGACTACGCGCTCAGCGTGACGCCCTTCTTCATCGACGAGGCGATCCTGTGGGGCGCGCAGGTGGCCGACACGGTGAACGCGCGCTCCTTCGTGCTCAAGCAGGTCGAGGATGCGAAGGCCTCGGCGTTCGACTACTACGTCTTCGTGCGCAACGCCTATCTCCAGCGCCGCCGCGCCCTGGTGCGCGACCTCGCGGAGACGAGCGCGGAGGAGAGCGAGGAGCTGTACCATCCCGAGTTCGACCTGGAGGAGAAGCCGTGAGCATCCGCCATCGCACTCTCGCCGTCGTCGCCCTGGCCTCGTGCCTCGCCGCCGTGGCGCGCGCGGGCGACAGCCCCCGCGCCATCGTCGAGAAGATGACCCAGGCCGCCATCGACGTGCTCGGCAACAAAGGCCTCTCGAGCGAGGAGAAGCGCCACCGCATCGAGGACCTGGCCGGCGCCAACATCGACTTCGACACCATGTCGCACCTCGTGCTGGCGCGGAACTGGGGCCGGCTCTCCGCCGACCAGCAGGCGGAGTTCCTGCGGCTCTTCAAGGCGCACCTTTCGCTCACCTACGGGCGCAGCATCGAGAGCTACAGCAACGAGAAGGTCGACGTGGTGGGCGAGCGCGACGAGGGGCACGGCGACTGGACGGTGAAGACGAAGATCCTGCGCGGCGGCGGCAACGCCGACGTGCTGGTCGACTACCGGCTGCGCCAGGAGAACGACGCCTGGCGCATCATCGACGTCGTCATCGAGCGCGTGAGCCTGGTCGCGAACTTCCGCTCCCAGTTCCAGGACATCATGAGCAGCGGCGGGCCGGCGAAGCTCCTCGACGTCCTGCGCGAGAAGAACGCGAAGGGCGAGCCGCTCAAGTCCTGAGACGCCTAGCTGCCGGCGACGCGCTCGCCCGGGGCCGCCGCGTCCGCCGGCCGGTCAGCCCGGGCGCTGTAGTCCATCGAGAAGGTGAGCCTGGGGAACGCCTTCGGGAGCCGCATGAGGCTCGCCACGAAGACGCCGACCGCCATGCGATCGAGCCACGACGACGTCGGCCAGCCGAAGTGCACGTGGACCTCGCGCCCCTCGAGCTCCTCGACGAGGAGCGCGAGGATCGCCCGGATGCTCCGGTACACACTCCCGCCCTGGATCGGGAAGCGATAGTGGTTGGGCGCGAGCTTCTGGGGGATCGGCTGGCGCGGCGAGAAGAACGTCACGAAGGCGGCATTCGGCGAGCCCGTCACGATGTCCACCTCGCCGGGGCGGCGGAAGTAGACGTCGAGCGGCCCGTCGGTCTCGCCGAGCGCGAGCAGCATCTCCATCGGGTAGTCGCTGCGGCGGACCTCCTTCGCCTCGGGGCCGTAGCGGCGCGAGAGCGGAATGCCGAGGCAGAGGAGCACCGCCACCACGCTCCCCCAGAGCGCCACGCCGTAGGGCTTGTGCAGGGCGAGATAGACGAAGCAGGCGACCAGGATCGCCTCGAGCGCGAGCGTGCCCGTGCGCGAGGTGTGGTAGTCGCGGATCTCCTTCGTCCCCTGGAAGTAGCGGTAGATCAGCAGGCAGCCGATGTTGATGCAGAAGCTCGCGAGCAGCCCGATCGCGTACATGTCGGCGAGGATCGCCTGCGATGCCTTGGTGAGCACGATGATGCCCGAGTACATGAGCCCGTTCAGGATGTGGATGCGGTAGAGCGACGCCCGGCGGTTGGTCGCGACCAGCCAGTTCAGGTTGTAGCGGTGCGCGACCCGCTCGAGGAGCTCGCTCGAGGCCACGTAGGCGGTGTTCACCGCCATGATGAGGATGACGCTCCCCAGGACGCCGACCAGCACCCCGAAGGGCACGTTGCCGACGACCGCCGCCCAGTGGGTGATGAGGTCCTCCTCGTGCGCGGCGAAGTCGACCGGGGCCGAGAGGGCGAGCGCCGAGATGAGGGGGGTGACGATCCCCACCGTGAGCGCCAGGAACCAGTACGCCTTCGAGATGTCGCGCCAGCTTTCCACCAGCCCGGCGGTCTGGATGACCGACTCGATGCCCGAGTATGCGAGCACGCAGAACGCCACCCCGGTCGTGAGGGTGGCGATCGCGTGCGGCAAGCCGTGGTGCCTGACGTCCCGCACGACACTCGCCCCGCTCTCGTAGATGACGTGCGGGCTCTGCGGGTCGATGTGCAGGACGCCGAGGGCGATCAGATTGAGCAGCACGATGGCGGCGACGATGAAGATGCCGAAGGTGACGCGCGCGTTCTCGCGGATGCCGAGGATGTTGAGCCCCGCGACCGCCCAGACGGCCGCGAAGATGAGCACGTACTGCGCGGCGGGCCCCATGGGGAGGAAGGCGGTCCCGTTGTAGACCGCGCTCACCGTCGAGATGCAGGCGGTCAGGATGTAGTCGACCATGATCGATGCGACCGCCACGAACGAGGCGACCGGGCCGAGCACGAAGTAGGAGAACGAGTAGACTCCGCCGCCCCGGAGGTCGTGCAGCTCGAGGATCTGGGCGATCTCGACCATGCGGGTCGAGAGCACCCGCATGAGGAGCGAGGTGATGGCGATGAAGAAGATCGCCCGGGTCCCGATGAAGCGGTGGGCTTCCGCCGGCACGTAGAAGATCGAGGTGAGCTCGTCCATCAGCGTGATGAGGCCGGTGGCGAACCAGGTGAGGTACCACTTGCCGCCCTTCGCGAAGCCGAGGAGCCCCTCGCGTTGGACGAGGACGGCGAAGAGCGCGAGCAGCCCGACGTTCAGCCAGAAGAGGGCGAGGAACGTCATGCGAGGCCGAGCACCTCGAAGAGCTGGTCGAGCGCGGCGACACCCTCGGCCCGCGTCCCGTCGACCGCGAGGCCGCGCGCGTTCGAGGCCGGGAGCACGCAGCGCCGAAAGCCCTGCCGCGCGGCCTCGCGGAGGCGCGCCTCCGAGCGCCCGACGGCGCGCACCTCGCCGGTGAGCCCGACCTCGCCCCACACCGCCACGTCGGCGACCAGCGCGCGGCCGCGGGCGGAGGAGGCGACCGCCGCGACCACGGCCAGGTCGGCCGCCGGCTCGTCGACGCGGAGTCCGCCCGCCACGTTCAGGAACACGTCCTCGGCGTGGAGCGGGAGCTGCATGCGCTTCTCGAGCACGGCGAGGAGGAGCGCCACGCGGCCCGGGTCGAGGCCGATGGCGGTCCGGCGCGGCAGGGCGAGCCCCGACTGCGACACGAGCGCCTGGATCTCGACCAGCAGGGGGCGGCTCCCCTCGAGCGTCGCGAGCACCGCCGAGCCCGGGGCGCCGGCCGGCCGCTCGGCGAGGAAGGCGGCGGAGGGGTTCGGGACCTCCTCGAGCCCGCCCTCCCCCATCTCGAACACCGCCACCTCGTTGGTCGAGCCGAACCGGTTCTTGACGGCGCGCAGCACCCGCAGCGCATGCGCGCCGTCGCCCTCGAAGTAGAGGACGGTGTCGACCAGGTGCTCGAGCACCCGCGGGCCGGCGAGCGTGCCCTCCTTGGTCACGTGGCCGATGAGAAAGCAGGCGACGCCGCTCGCCTTCGCGCGCGCGACCAGCAGCGCCGCCGACTCGCGCACCTGCCCCACGCTGCCGGGCGCGGAGCCGAGCGCGCTCGTGTGGAGGGTCTGGATCGAGTCGACGACGACCGCCGCGGGCCGCGTCTCGCCGATCAGCTCTGCCACGCTCTCCGCCACCGTCTCGGCGACGACGAGCACGCCCGCCTCGGCCATGCCGAGGCGGTCGGCGCGCAGCCGCACCTGCTCCGGCGACTCCTCGCCCGCGACGTAGAGGACGGGCAGCCCCTGGCGCGCGAGCGCACCGCACGCCTGAAGGGCGAGCGTCGATTTTCCGATCCCCGGGTCGCCACCCACCAGCACGACCGAGCCCGCGACGAGCCCGCCGCCCAGGACGCGGTCCAGCTCCGCGAGACCGGTCGTACGGCGGAGCGCCGCGCCGGCGGTGACGGCGGCGAGCGGCCGCGCCTTCTGGCCGCTCGGCGCGCCGGCGCGGGCGCCGCGGGCGCGTGGCTCGGGGAGCGCCTCCTCGACCATCGTGCTCCACGCGCCGCAACCCGGGCACTGCCCGAGCCAGCGCGGGGCCGCATGGCCGCACTGCTGGCACACGAAGGCCGAGCGCCCCGCCTTGTCAACCATGAGGCCGCTCGAGATTGACAAGGGCGACCGTGCCCGGCATGACCGCCGCGTGCGAGTCCTCGACGCGGAGCTCGCGGCGCTCGAGGACGCGGGCCTCCGCCGCCGCCTGCGCCCGCTCGCGAGCGCCTCCGACGCCGAGGTGATGCTCGACGGACGCCGCGTCCTCCTCCTCTCCTCCAACAACTACCTCGGGCTCGCCACCCACCCGGCCGTGAAGGCGGCGGCATGTGCGGCGATCGAGCACTGGGGCTGCGGCACGGGCGCCTCGCGCCTGATCGCCGGGCACCTCGAGCTGCACGCCGAGGTCGAAGCGAAGCTCGCGGCGCTCAAGGGCACCGAGGCGGCGCTCCTCTTCCCCTCCGGCTACCAGGCGAACGTGGGCGCGATCACGGCGCTCGTCGGCCGCGGCGACCACGTCTACAGCGATGCCCTCAACCACGCGAGTATCGTCGACGGATGCCGGCTCTCGCGGGCCAGCGTCCACGTCTATCCCCACCGCGACGTGCAGGCCCTTGAGGCCGAGCTCGCCGCCACCCCACGCGGCGGCCGCCGGCTCATCGTGAGCGACTCGGTCTTCTCCATGGACGGCGACCGGGCACCGCTCCGGGCGCTGGCCGCGCTCGCCGAGGAATACCACAGCTGGCTCATGGTAGACGAGGCCCACGCGACGGGTGTGCTCGGTCCCGGCGGCGCCGGCCTCGCCGCGGCCGAGGGCGTGGGCGCGCGCGTAACCGTCCACATGGGGACGCTCGGCAAGGCGCTCGGCGGCGCCGGCGCCTACATCGCCGGGGCGCGCGCGCTGGTCGAAGTGCTCGTGAACCGCGCGCGCGCCTTCATCTACACGACCGGGCTCGCGCCGGCGGCGGTGGCGGCGGCCGGCGCGGCGCTGGCGGTGGTGGCGGCGGAGCCGGAGCGGCGCGCGGCGCTCGTGCGCAAGGTCGCGTGGCTGCGCGACGGGTTGCGCACCCTCGGCCTCGACGCGCGCGGCGACACGCATATCGTGCCGCTCGTGGTGGGCGACAACCGGGCCGCGCTGGCATTTGCCGACGCGCTCCTCGCGCGCGGCGTGCACGCGCTCGCGATCCGCCCGCCCACCGTGCCGCCGGGGACGGCGCGGCTCCGCGTCACACCGATGGCGACGCACACGACGGCGCAGCTCGAGCGCGCGCTCGCGGCCTTCGCCGACGCGGCGCGCGCGACGGGCCTCGGGCGATGACCGACGGCTCGACGCTCGCCGCCTGGGACCGGCGCTACCTCTGGCACCCCTTCACGCAGATGGCGGACTGGCTCGCCGAGGAGCCGCTGGTGATCGCCGAGGCCGAGGGCTGTACGCTCGTCGACACGCGCGGGCAGCGCTACCTGGACGGCGTCTCCTCGCTCTGGTGCAACGTGCACGGTCACCGGCACCCGGCGCTCGATGCAGCGCTCCGCGACCAGCTCGCGCGCGTCGCGCACTCGACGCTGCTCGGGCTCGCCAACGTGCCCTCGATCGAGCTCGCCCGCGCGCTGATCGAGGTCGCGCCGCCCGGGCTCGCCCGCGTCTTCTACTCGGACGCGGGCGCCACCGCGGTCGAGGCGGCGCTCCGCCTGGCACTCCAGTACCACCAGCTGCGCGGCGAGCGCGGACGCACGCGCTTCGCCTCCCTGGTCGAGGCCTACCACGGCGACACGCTCGGCGCCGTCGGCGTCGGCTACTCGGAGACGTTCCATCGCTTCGTGGCCGGCGCCGTCGCGCCCGCGGTGCGGCTCACGCCGCCGCACGTCTTTCGCTGGCAGCGCGGCTTGGACACGGAGGCGGCGCTCGCCGCCGCGCTCGACGAGGCCGAGCGGACGCTCGCCGCACACGGCCCGATCCTCGCCGGCGTCGTCGTCGAACCGCTGGTGCAGGGCGCGGCGGGGATGTGGGTCCACCCGCCGGCGTATCTGAAGACGCTTCACGAGCTCGCCCACCGCCACGGCACGCTCCTCATTGCCGACGAGGTGGCGACCGGCTTCGGGCGCACGGGACGGATGTTCGCCTGCGAGCATGCCGGCATCACGCCCGACCTGATGTGCCTGGCGAAGGGCATCAGCGGCGGCTACCTGCCGCTGGCAGCGACGCTCGCGACCGAGGAGGTGTTCGCGGCCTTCCTCGGCCCCTACGAGGAGTTCCGCGCCTTCTTCCATGGCCACACCTACACCGGGAACCCGCTCGGCTGCGCCGTCGCCCTCGCGAGCCTGCGGCTCTTCCATGAAGAGCGCACCCTCGAGCGCCTGGGCCCCAAGATCGCGCGGCTCCGCGAACGGCTCGCGGCCGACATCGCGCCGCTGGCGCACGTGGGCGACGTGCGCCAGCAGGGCGTCATGGTCGGCATCGAGCTGGTCGCCGAGCGCGCGGGACGTGTCCCCTACCCGCCCGCCGCGCGCATCGGCCAGTGCGTGGTGCGCGCGGCGCGCGCCCGCGGCGTGCTCCTCCGCCCCCTCGGCAACGTGATCGTCCTCATGCCCCCGCTCGCGATCGCGCCCGCCGAGCTGGAACTGCTGGTCGACGTGGCGCGCGAGGCGATCGAAGAGGTCACGGGCGCGTGACGCGCCCTCGGGAGGCGACGCGCGGGTGAGCGCCCTCCTCATCACCGGCACCGACACGGGCGTCGGCAAGACCTTCGTCGCCTGCGCGCTCGCGACCGCGCTCCGCCAGCGCGGCCGGCGCGTCGCGGTGATGAAGCCGGTCGAGACCGGCGTCGAGGGCGAACCCGCCGACGCCCTCGCGCTCCGCGCCGCAGCCGCCGACCCCGCGCCGCTCGGCGACATCTGCCCGTACCGCCTACGCGCACCGCTCGCGCCCGCCGTCGCGGCCCGGCTGGAAGGCGTGACCATCGACGTGGCGCGGCTGCTCACGCTGGTCGCGCGGCGCCGCCAAGACGCCGACGTGCTCCTGGTCGAGGGCGCCGGGGGGCTCCTCGTCCCGCTCGACGCGCGCACGACCTGGGCCGAGCTGGCGGCGCGGGCCGGGCTGCCGCTCCTGATCGTCGGCGCCAACCGCCTCGGCACCGTGAACCACTGCGCGCTCACGGCGCGCGTCGCGGCGACGGCGGCGCTCGTCGTGCGCGGCTTCGTGCTCTCGCAGCCGGCGGCCGAGACGGACGCGTCGGCCGCGACGAACGCCGAGACGATCGCGGCGCTCACGGGGCTCCGGTGCCTCGGCGTCCTCGGCCACGGCCCGGCGCCAGCGGATGCCGCGAGAGCCCTCGACGTGGCGGCACTTCTCTAAGAACTCCCTCTGGCGCTCGCAACCGCAGCGCCGACGGCTGGACCCGCAGCGAGATCCGTCGCGGCGCCGGCGTCCTCTGCTCGCCAGCCGGTCCGACGTACCACGACGCGCTCGGGCTCAAAGCCCCGGGCGACCGTGCTGGCGTAGAGACGACCAAGCAGCGGCAAGTGATAGGAGGGGCTCATCCGCCGGGGGTAGATCAGCCGCCGGCGCCCCCTTTCGATGGCCCGCGCGATCGCAATCGCCGCCTTCTCGGGCCTGCCGGCCTTGGCCGAGTCGAGCCACTTCTCGGCGCCCTCGATCATCCGGTTTTCCCTCGAACCGTTGGTCTCGATCGGGCCGAGGAGCACCTCGAGAACGTCCACGCCCGTGCCGCGCAGCTCAAGGCGCAGCGACTCCGTTGCGAGGCTCAGCGCGGCTTTTGAGGAGCAGTAGTGGCCGACCGCTGGGAACGGCGCGACGACCGCCAGCGAGGTGACGTTGACGACCATTCCCGCGCCTCGCTGGCGCATCTCGGGCACGATCTCGCGTATCAGTGCGAGCGGGCTCCAGAAATTGAGCTCGAAAAGCTCGCGAGCCTCGTCTCGATCCCCGACCGCGCTCGGACAGCCGTGCAAGTTCGAGCCGGCGTTGTTGATCAAGACCTCGACTCGCCCGAGCTCAGTCCGCGCCGCGGCCGCTAGTTCGGCCGCCGACCCGCGGCGCGCGAGGTCGACGCCGAGCCGGACCGGCTCGTGACCCCCGACCGCGGCGATATCGGCTGCAAGTTCGTCGAGCAACGCGCGCCGGCGCGCCGCCACGGCCAGCACCGCTCCTCGCTGGGCCAACGCGCGCCCCAGCTGACGCCCGATCCCCGTCGAGGCTCCCGTTAGTAGCACACGCGTCCCGCTGAGCCGCATTACATCTCCTTCGGACTGTTGGTTTTCATGACCTTTCCCCCGGGCCTGCTAGGCTCGGCGGCTCGCCGATTCCTTCACCGGTCCGGATCCAGGTACGAAAGGACCGTGCGCATGGGCGGCAGCGAGTGTGGCTATCCTGGTTGCGTCTGCGCCCGGGCCGGCGCCACGCGATCCACCACCACCGGCATCCCGCCCGACGGCGCGAGGGTGACGGTGCGGCGCACGGTGCGGACGGTGTGGCCCGGCGCGGCGCGGAGCTCGACGCGCGACAGGACCTCCGCCAGCACGATCTTCATCTCGTAGGTCGCGAACGCCGCCCCGATGCAGCGGCGCACGCCGCCCCCGAAGGGGAAGAACGCGTACGGGTTCGGGCGGACGCCGATGAACCGCTCGGGGTCGAAGCGCGCGGGATCGGGCCACAGATCGGGCCGGCGGTGGGTCAGGTAGATGCAGGGCGACGCGACCATCCCCGCGGGCAGGTCGCAGCCGCCGATGCGCATCGGCACCTGCAGGCGGCGGCTGACCTGGGGGATCACGGGGCTCAGGCGGGCCGTCTCCTTGACGACCGCGTCGAGGTACTCGAGCCGGCCGACGTGCTCGGGCAGGGCGGGCCCATCATCGGCGACCCCGCGCAGCTCGGCGCGCAGCTTCGAGAGCACGTCCGACCGCCCGAGCAGGCGATGGAAGGCCCACGCGAGCGAGGTGGCCGTCGTCTCGTGACCGGCGAGCAGCAGCGTGATCATCTCGTCGCGCAGCTCCCGGTCGCTCATCGGCTTGCCGTCCTCGTCGCGCGCCGCAATCAGCATGGAGAGGATGTCCTCGCGTCCCGCCGCGCCCTCCGCCCGGCGACGCGCGATCTCCGCGAACAGGAGGTCGTCGATCTCGCGCGCGAGGCGGACGAAGCGGCCGCCCGGCGTGAAGGGACCCAGGTCGCGCTGGAGCCACGGGATGAGCAGGAGCACGCCGACGGTCCCGGAGACGAAGGCCATCAGGCGGCGGAGGCGCTCGCGCAGGCGGTCGAGCAGCGCGCCCTCGTCGAGCCCGAAGACGGTGCGCAGGATCACGTCGAGCGTGATCGCCTGCATCCGGTCGTGGATCGGGAAGGGCCGGCCGACGGGCCAGGCGTCGATCGAGCGGTCGGCGATCTCACGCATGACGCGCCCGTAGGCCTGCATGCGCTCGCCGTGGAACGGCGGCAGCATGAGGCGGCGCTGGCGGAGGTGGCGCGGACCATCGAGCAGGAGGAGCGAGTGCTGCCCGAGCATGGGCTCGAGCAGGTTGTTCGCCTCGCCCGCGCGCAGCGTCTCGGGATCCCCGGTGAAGATCTCCCGGATCGCCTCGGGGTCGCTGAACATCGCCAGCGGCGGCCGCGCGGGAACCCGGAGCGTGAACGGCGTGCCGTAACGCCGGGCGCACTCCTCGAGGAACGCGATCGGGCGGAAGCCCAGGTGCAGGAACTGGACGAGGGCCGGCAGGCGCGGGCCGGGCGGCAGGGCGCCCGGCTGGGCGCGCTCCAGCTCGAGCGCGGCGGCCGGGGTCGCCATCGCGCTAGTCCGCCCAGATGCCGGCCGCGCGCCAGAGCCGCACGGACCACGGTGTGACGATGCCCACTTCGCAGCACAGATCACGGAGCTTCGCGAGCGCCGCGAGCGTGTTCTCCCGGTGGCGCGGGTTTCGCGTGTACGCCTCGGCGATCACGTCGACGGGGATGCCGTGGGTGCGCACCACGTCCGCCGACGGGCGTAGCATCGCCTGCGCCATCTGGCCGAGGACGAGCGGCGCCTGGAGGGCGAGGCGTGCCCGCGCGGCTGCTCCCAGGCGCGGCACCGCGGCGCGGAGATAGTGGCGCGCGAAGCAGAGGTGGCGCGCCTCCTCGGTCACGTGGATCTGCATGATGCGCCGGAGGAGGGGATGGATCGGCTGTCCGCTGCGCAGCGCCGTCCGCTGCACGTGGTCGATCGGATCCTCGCCGCCCAGCACGAAGACGAAGAAGAGCGCGGGGAAGCGCCGCGCGGCGGCGATCACCCGCCGCGCCCCGAGGCGGTCCCAGAAGCCGAGCCCGGGCACGTCGAAGCCCGTCCGGTTCACGAACTCCTGGAACATGAGCGAGTGCTGCCCCTCCTCGATCACCTCGTGGTAGACGTAGCGGAACTCCGGCGCGCCGTTCGGCAGCGTCCAGGCGAACTCGAGGAGGCCACGCTGGAGCACGTTCTCGAACTGCGTCCCGATCTTCATCTTGGTGGCGACCAGGTGGAGCCCGAGGCGCGCCCGCGTCGCCTGCGGCTGCGCCCGGTACCACGCCGTCGCGCCCAGGACGTCGTCAGAGCCGAGCTCCCAGCGCGGATCCTCGGGGTCGATGCGGTGCTCGTCGGCGTCCCAGTCGATGTCGGCGTAGGCGTCGAAGTGCTTCACCACCGACTGGTGACTGAGCCGCCGGAGCAGGTGCTGGTAGGTGGCGGCGATCCGCTCCTCCTCCGGCAGCGCCCAGCCCGGTCCGAGCGTGATGGTCCCTTCCATGAGCCCTCCTCTCGTGTCCGTCGCGACCTTCACGGACCGTGCCAGGGGCGGATCGGCTGGTATGCGTCGGAATTTCCGCGCTCCCCGCGCAGGCCCGCAGATCCGGTGCTGCACGAGGCGCATGGCGCGCAGGGCGCCGCCCTGGTCCCCCCGGGGGAGGCCGGTGGTGTATAAGCGGTTGGGCGGCTCGATGCATATGCCGTTAGGCAGTCGTGCGAGGGGTCGGCTCGGGAGCCGCGCCCGGCGGCGGGTGCCGAGCGGGCGTCCTCTGGCACCGGACTTGCCGTAGGACGCAGGTCGTCGCCATGAGCGATCCGCCCACCTTCCGCCTCCTCGCCGCCGCCGTGCTCTTCGTCCCGGCGCTGCTGTGGGCGGTGTTCGCGCGTGACATCTGGGGCTTCCTCCACAAGCGCCGGCCCGGGAGCCGCGTCTTCGTCATCCTGTTCAGCCTGGGCTCCCTCTTCGCCCTCCACTACGTCCTCTGGACGCTGCTCGTCCTCGCGCCGAGCCGCTCCACGCGCGTCCTCCTCCTCGCGGCGAGCGACCTCGGTGCCGCCGCGCTGCTCGCGGTGGGCCGACACTTCGCCCGAGCCTGGCCGGTGCGAGCCGACTCGCCGCGGCCTGCCTGGCTTGCCGTCAACTACGGAGCGGCGGCGGTGGCCGGGAGCGTGTTCGTGCTCGCCGACCTCGACACGGTCGCGCTTCCGGGGGGCACCGCGTTCGTTGCCTTCGCGGCCTACCTGTTCGCGATGGGGGCGCTCACGGTGTGGGACGTCCGGCGGCTCGCGCGTTGCGGCGCGTGGCAGCCGGGGCGGTTGGACGAGTACAGCTCCGCCGATGTGATCGCGCTCGGCCTCGGATTCGCGGCCCTGGCGGCCACGCTCGCCGTCGACCGGCTCGCGGGAGCGACCGGGCGGCTGCTCGCCGGCGAGGGCAGCGCCTCGCCGGCCGTCGCCGCCAACGTGCTGCTGCACGCGGGCACCGGCCTCCTGATCGCGGTGCCGTTCGTGGTGCGCGACCTCGCCGACACGCTGCGCGGCTTCGTCACCACCGCCGCCATGATCGCCGCCACGGCCGGGCTCGTCCTCGGCGTGCACGCGCTCGGCGCGCGGGTCGCGGACGCGGAGCTCCGCCGCCTGCTCGACTTGGGCGCCGTCCTCGGCGTGGTCCTCGTCCTCGTGCCCCTGCAGGGGTGGCTGCGCGCCGCGATCGACCGCCTCGTCTTCCGCCGCCGCCGGCAGCGCTGGCCGGAGGTCCATTCCTTCCTGCGCACGCTCTCGCCCGAGCTGGGCGTGCTCGAGTGCTGCCGGCGGACGCTGGCGGAGGTGGCGCGGGCCCTGCAGCTCCGGGGAGCCGCCTTCCTGCTCCCGAGCGGCGAAGCCGTCACCCACGGCGCCTTAGCGCTCGAGCCGCTCGCGGCGGCGTGGCGGCGCTGGGCGGACGCGCTCCCACAGCACGCGATCGGGAAGAGCCGCTTTCGCGACCTGCCCCTGCCGCTCCTCGAGGCACTCTTCGAGGCGAACGTGATTGCGATCGTCCCGGTGGCGAGCCCGCGCCGTCTCTGGGGCCACGTGCTGGTCCGCACCGATCTGCTGCGCGCCAGCTTCAGCGACGAGGACGACCAGGCGATCGACGCGGTCGCCGATCAGCTCGGCCTGGTGCTCGACGCGGCCGAGCTGCTCGCGCGCACCGTCGCGGTCGAGCGGTCGCTCGCCCACGCCGAGAAGCTCGCGGCGATCGGCGAGCTGGCGGCGCGCATCGCGCACGAGATCCGCAACCCCGTGACCGCCGCCCGGAGCCTCGCCCAGCAGCTCGCGCGTGAGCCCGCCTCCCCCTTCGCCACCGAGCACCGCCTCATCCTGGGCGAGCTCGAGCGCGTCGAGCGGCAGGTCGCCGCGCTCCTCCGCTTCGCGCGCCGCGAGGACCTCCGCCTCGAGGCGGTCGATCTGGGCGAGCTGGCCCGGGCGACGCTGGAGGCGTTCCGCCCCCGCCTCGAGGGGAGCGGCGTAGCGCTCGAGCTGGAGCTGGCGGACGGCGTCACCGCGCGCGCCGACCGCGAGAAGCTCCGCCAGGTGCTGGTCAACCTGCTGGAGAACGCGCTCGACGCCATGACCGCCGAGGCGGGCGGGCCCCGCACGCTCTCGGTCGCGGTCGCCAACGGGCACGGCGCCGCCGCGCTCGAGGTGCGCGACAGCGGCCCGGGCGTGCCGGCGGACGCGCTGCCGCATCTCTTCGAGCCGTTCTTCTCGACGAAGCCGAGCGGCACCGGCCTCGGGCTCGCGATCGCGCGGCGCACGGTCGAGGCCCACGGAGGCCGGATCGCGGTGCGCGCGGGGGGCGAGCGCGGGCTCGTCGTGAGCGTCGAGCTGCCGCTCGCCGAGGAGGGCGCCCGGTGACGGCGTCGGGGCTCCTCCCCGCGACCCTCTATCTCGTGCCCGCGCTGGTGTGGGCGATCATCGCGCGCCAGCTGTGGGCCTATCTCCGAACGGGGCGGCCGCACAGCCCCACGTTCGACGTCTTTCGGCTCGCGACCAGCGCCATCGCGCTCCACCTCGCGAGCCACGTGGCGGTGGCGCTCCTTCCCGCCGGCGGCCCGTCCACCCTCGCCCTCGGCCTCGGGCTGGCGCGCGATCTCTCCCTGGTCGGGAGCCTCGCGCTCGGCCGGCATGCCATCCGGCTCATGCCGGTCCCGGAGCGTCCGCCGGGGCGGGCCTGGCTCGCCGCCAATTACGGCTTTGCGGCGAGCGCAGGCCTCGCGCTCACGCTCGCGCACGCGCTCCCGGAGCCGGCCGTTTCCCCTACCGAAACGCTCGCCCGGTTCTGCGCGCTCCCGCTCGGCCTGCTCTGCCTGTGGGAGGGATGGAGAACCGCGCGGCCGGGCGCCTGGGGGCCCGAGGGTGCGATCGAGATGCGCCAGCCCGACGTCGCGCTGGTCGGGTGGGGCCTCCTCGGCACGGTGGCGGCGTTCCTCGCGCTGGCGGCGGCGGGCCAGATGCCGTTCGGGCTCGTCCTGCTCGACGCGGGCATCGCGCTCGCCATCGCGGCGCCCGTCGCGCTGCGCCTGCTCGGCGTCGTCATCCCCGACGTGCTCGTCACGGCCACGCTGCTCGCGGCGGCCGGCGGCGTGCTCGTCGCGCACACGGCGCTCGCGGCGCACCTCGACGCGCGTGACCTGCCCCTCCTTCACTGCGCGGCCGCCCTGGCCCTCGCCCTGGTGTTCATGCCGGGGCAGGCCTGGCTGCGGGCCGCGACCAACCGCCTCGTCCTGCACCGCAGCCGCCAGCAGCAGGCGGCGCTCCAGAGCTTCCTCCACACGCTGTCGCCCGAGCTCGGGACGCGCGAGTGCTGCCGGCGTGCGCTCGCCGAGCTGGTGCGCGTGCGGCGCGTGGCCGGTACCGCCATCATCCTGGACGACGGCGAAGCGATCGCCCACGGCGATTTCGAGCTGGCGCCGCTGGTCCGCGTCTGGCCGCGCGGCGCCGCCGCCGACGCGCTCCCCGCGCGCAGCTTCGGCAGCATCGAGCTGCGCGCGCTCCCGCTCGCCCTGCGCGAGGCGCTCGTGCGGGCCCACGTCACGCTGGGCGCCGCGCCGATCCTGAGCCCGCGCCGCCGCTGGGGGTGGCTCTTCATGAACACCGGCATGCTCGGCGGCCTCTTCCACGAGGAGGACGTGGAGGGGTTCTGCGCCTTCGTGGCGCAGCTCGCCCTCCTGCTCGACGGCGCGGACCTGCTCGCGCGCACGGTCGCGGTGGAGCGCGCGCTCGCCCACGCCGAGAAGCTCGCCGCCATCGGCGAGCTGGCGGCGCGCATCGCGCACGAGATCCGCAACCCCGTCGCCGCCGCGCGCAGCCTGGCGCAGCAGCTCGCGCGGGAGCCCGGGCTACCGTGGGTCGCCGAGCACCGCCTCATCCTCGAGGAGCTCGAGCGCGTCGAGCGGCAGATGGGGCAGCTGCTCCGCTTCGCGCGCCGCGACGAGCTCCGCCTCGAGCCGGTCGATCTGGGCGAGCTGGCCCGCGCCACGCTCGGCGCGCTCCGCCCCCGGCTCGAGGCCGCCGGGATCGCCGCCGCCCTGGAGGCGCCGCCCGGCGTGGTCGCGCGCGCCGACCGGGACAAGCTCCGCGAGGTGCTCGTCAACCTGCTCGAGAACGCGCGCGATGCGCTGGCGACGTCCCCCTCGCCGCGACGGGTCACGGTCGCCGTCCGCAACGGGGAGGGGGGCGCGAGCCTCTTGGTCACGGACAACGGCCCCGGCGTCCCCGCCGACGCGCTGCCGCGCCTCTTCGAGCCCTTCTTCTCCACCAAGCAGAGCGGGACGGGCCTCGGTCTCGCGATCGCGCGCCATGCGGTCGAGGCCCACGGCGGGACGATCGTCGCCAGCCCCGCGGCGGGCGCGGGTCTGACCGTCCGCGTCACCCTGCCGCTCGCGGAGGCGCCATGAGGGGCCGCATCCTGGTCGTGGACGACGAGCGCGCGATCGGCATCGCCATCCAGCGCCTGCTCGGCGCGCGCGGGCACGAGGTCGATGCCGTGCTCTCGGGCGAGGAGGCCCTCCGGCGGCTCGCGGAGCCGGGCTACCACCTCGTCATCACCGACCTCAGCCTGCAGGGCGTGAGCGGCATGGACGTGCTGCGCTGGGTGCGCGAGCACGCGCCGGAGACGGCGGTCATCATGATCACCGCCTTCGGCTCGGAGAAGATCGCCGTCGAGGCGATGAAGCTGGGCGCCGCCGACTACATCCCCAAGCCCTTCGACAACGACGAGCTCGAGCTGGTCGTCGAGCGCCTGCTCGACGGCATGGAGGTGCGGCGCTCTCTCCGGCTCCTGCAGGAGCAGGTCGCGGGCGCGTATCGCTTCGGGAGCCTGATCGGCAAGAGCCCGG
>VBKJ01000134.1 GCA_005879795.1 Deltaproteobacteria bacterium | reverse complement strand
GAGAACGTCACCATGGGCGGGGAGCTGGTGCGCGGGCTCGCCCAGACGACGCCGATGCGCCTGGCCCGGACCCTCGCACCGCGCACTCTGCCCTCCGATCGCGCCAACACGGTCCGCGTGCACGCCGAGCGCTGGCTCGCCACCGCCGGTGACCGCCCGTTCTTCCTGTGGCTGCACTTCCTCGACCCGCACGCACCATACGGGGACCGCGACGGCGACTCGACCAGCCTGACGCTCGATCTGATGGCCTTCCAGCGCGAGCCCGGGCTCGTGGTCCCATTCCACGGGGTCGGCCTGCTGCGCGCGGGCGAGTATCGGCCCGGCCCCGACGAGCGTCGCCGGATCGCCGAGCTCTACCAGCAGGACGTCGACTTCGCCGATCAGCAGATCGGGCGCCTCCTCGACTTCCTCGCCGAGCGCGACCTCGCCCGCCGGACGGCCGTCGTTTTCACAGCCGATCACGGCGAGGAGTTCTGGGAGCACGGCGGCGTCGAGCACGGGAGGACGCTCTACGACGAGGTGCTGCACATCCCGTTGCTGGTCGTGCCGGCCGCGGAGCCGCGGGGCCCGATGAGCCGCGGAGAGCTGAGCAACGTGATCGACGTCGCGCCGACGATCCTCGCGCTGGCGGGCATCGAGGAGCAAGGGAGGGGGGGCGTCGATCTGCTCACCGGGCGCGCAGGCTCCGAGCGTTCCTTCAACCTCGGCAACCTGCTGTTTGGCGAGGAGTGGACGGGCGTTCGCACCGCGCACCTGAAGTACATGCGCAGTGAGTACGGCGAGGAGCGCCTGTTCGACCTCATCGTCGACCCCGGCGAGCAGGTGAACCAGGTGGGGAGCATGCACGAGGCCCTTGCCACCGTCCGCGCGCTGCTGCGCCCGATGCCGGCCGTACGGGCCGCCCTGGCGCTCGCGCCGCCCGACGCGACCGCAGCGAGGCAGTAGCGAGGCTGGGTCGCGGAGCCGCTGGCGCACCGGGTTTCCGGCTGAGGGGCGCCGTCACCCGTACTTGACCCGGTCCGTTCACCGGGCTTACACGTGACGCGTGTTGGTGCACATCCTCTCCCTCGGCTCTTCGACAAGCCCGGGTGGCTTCCTGACGATCCGCTGCCCGCCGCGCCGCCGCGTCGCGGATGCGAGGATGTACGGTGCCTAGCTCATACGTGGCCGCGTGGGCGGCAGGCTACTTCGCCGGCTTCCTCGCCGGCCTCCTCATGCTGCGCGCGCGCCGCGCGCTCACTCCGGCGACGGTCGGCGCGCTCGTGGTTGCCATAGTGGGGTGCGCCGTCGGCGCCAAGTGGCAGTACCGTTTCGAGCAAGCTCCGCTCGAGCTCCACGCGCTCGTGGGTGCCCTGTTGGTCTCGCCCCGCGAGCTGTTCGCGCCCGGGAACCACCTGCCGCTCGGTCTGCTGACCGGCGTCGTGGCCGCGGGGCTGTGGTGCGCGTTCCTCCGCGCGCCCTGGCGTGCGACGGGGGATGCGCTCGCCGTCTGGGCATCGGTGTTGATTCCGATAGGACGGCTCGGGTGCCTCGCCAACGGGTGCTGCATGGGCAGGGCGTGCGGCCGCTTCGCGCTCTTCTGCTGGCGCCATGCCCCGGACACCCAGGCCTACAACGCACAGGTGGCGGCCCATTTGATCCCCGCCGACGCTCCGCTTTCGCTGCCGGCTCACCCCCTGCCGCTCTACTTCGCGATGGCCTCGCTCCTCACCCTGGGGGTGCTCCTCTGGCTCTTCCGCCGCGGCGCACCTGCGGGATCGCTGCTGGCTGCGTTCTGCATCCTCCGTCCGGCTGCGAAGCTTGCGCTCGAGCCGCTGCGCGCAGTGCCCGAGCCTTCGGCGCTGCTGGTCGGCATTCCAGCGACCGTCCTAGTCGTCACCACGATCGCCTTGGTCGTGACCTTCGCCCGCTGGGCCGCCCGCAGGCGCGAGGGGGGCGACTTCGCTCGTCGCAAGCAGGCCACGGTCGCGCTGCTCGCCTTGGCGAGCGGACTCGGCGCCAGTCCGGGTGCGGCCGGGGGGAACCTCTTGAGCCTGGTACGGCATCCCGGCGAGCGGGTGAATCAGAGAGAGGTGCACCACCGAGGCCTCCCAGGTCTTCAGTGGCCCGTCAGGGCCTGCAGCCGGTGAACCCGCTCGTCGACACGATCCTCGCGCTCTTCGTCGTGCAGCGGGTGGGGTTCACGGAGGTCTTCCGCCTGCCGCTCGCCAACGGCATGGTCATCGCGTTGGCCTTCCTGCTAATCCACGTCGTCTTCCGGGGCTTCTTCAGGAAGCGGAAGATTCAGCAGGGCGGCTTCAACGGGCGCGTCCTGCTCCACGAGCTGCTGTTCACGTCGACGACGCTCATGCTGGGCGGGGTCGTCGGGATGTTCACCATCTACCTCCTTCAACGAGGGATCGCGGTCATAGACTTCGGCAACACGACCCGCCTCGCCGTTCTCGGTCAGACCGTCCTCTACTTCCTGCTCTTCGACCTCTACTTCTATACCGTGCACCGGGTGTTGCACGTGGGCATCGTCTATGACTGGGTTCACAAGGTGCACCACCGATCCATCATGCCGAACCCGCTGACGGCGTTCTCTGTGCATCCGATCGAGGCGTTGCTGACCGGCGGCTTCCTTCCGCTGGCCCTGACGCTGTTCCCCTTCCATATGTACGCCGTCACGCTCGTCAGCCTTCACGGGACGGTGAACAGCATCCTCCTGCACACCGGGCACGAGGTGTTCCCACGCTGGTGGTACACGAATCGCCTGTCCCGCTGGTTCGTGACGCCATCCTTCCACGACGCGCATCACTCCGAGATCGCCGGGAACTACGGGATCATCACCACCATCTGGGACCGTGTGTTCGGGACGATCCAGCCCCACTTCGAGCGCGAGTTCGCGATGGTGAGGCCGCAGGCGCTGGGGGCGACGGCGGGGTGAAGCGGCCCGGACGCGCTCACCTCCCACGGCGCGGTCTCGTTGAGGCGCCGGCTCAGCGTGCGGCGGCCAGCGTTCCGGCCCCACGGCCACAGCGGTCCGTGCTGCCCCGCCCGGGGACGCGAGCGAACGCCGGCACGATCGGCTCGACGCCGAGACGCGTCGCCTCCTCCGGCGCCACCTCGAAGTAGCCGCCGGTGACCGTGTCGGCGAGCCCGGTGCCGAGCCAGACGGCGGCGTCGACCAGGCCCATGGCGCCTCCGCCGAGCGTCAACAGCGGAGGCAACAGGATCTTCGACTTCAGGTCCGGGCTCCGGTCGTCGTGCGCGACCCGGAACCCGCCGACCGCAGACCGGACGGGCGCGAGCGGCGCGTTCAGCATTGCCGAGGGTCCGCGCCCGAGCGAGGCGGTCGTCCACGCCCGCACGCACTCGCCGCGCTCGTTCACCATCCACGCGCCGAGCGCGCCGCTCGCCCGCAGCGCAGCCACGAGCGCGAGAACGCCGGCGCCGCTCCCCTTCGTCATGGCTCGACCCTCCACGGCCGAATCGGTCGCCCTGCCATACACCGCCCGCGTGCCCGCGGTCCACCGCAGGCGGGCTCGAGCACTTCAGCAGGCGAGCGACCTCGGAAACGGCGGCGAGGCGCTGCTCGAAGTCGCGGAGAGTCAGTGGCCGGTGTGGCGGAGCACGGTTCGTCAGTCGGGTGCGTCATTCGCGCCACGTCCAACTCGCGTGTCTATCATGCGGGTGGGGCCGACGCGCGCGCGATACGCTTCCACCTGATCCACGCCCTCTGCGGTGATGGCCAACAGGCCGGTGTCGAGCCGTTGGATCCAGCCCTTCTCCCTCAGATACCAGAGGTGAAAATCCAAGTGCTCGGGGGGACAGCCGACGACACGCGCGAGTTCCATGTCGCCCATGCCCGGCTGACGTGCGCTCTGCCTGCGCTGAACGTACAACAGCGCGAGCAGCCGTTCTCGGATGTCTGCGTCGTCGACGATCGTCTGGCCGTCGGCGGCCTCGGCGGCGACCTTCCAGGTGCGGTTCCAGTACTGCTGGTACTTCGCGTCGTAGGCCGCCCGCGCCCCGGGGTCGGTCAACGTGCGTTGCGCTTCAACAAGGAGATTGAAGAGTTTTGCATCGCCGTGGCCGGGGCCGTCGGGATGATACTTCTTGGCCAGGTGGCGAAATACACGGCGAACCGTGTCTTCGTCCGCGTTCGAACTGAGCTGAAGGAGTTCGTAGTAGTCGATGAACGCCTCTCCACTCACGTACCCACCCCCTCTGGATCGTTGTCGGCGGGATCGGACCCGGACTTGAACCAGGCGCCAGCGCCCCTTTACCATGCGACGTGGGGCATAGTCACGGCCGGGGTCGTCCCCACAAGCGGGAAGTTGCATCGATGAAGACGGGCGGCGCTCCGCCGCGATAGCGCACCCTTTGCCCGCCCCATCGTACGCCAGGGCCGGCTGCGCATCATCGACACGCAAGCCCCAACTGCCCGCAGGTCGGCTGCTCTCGGCGCGCCCTTCGAGCGCGACGAGCGCGGCGATGGTTCCGTCAAACCCGCCGCCACCGGCGCGCGGGGGCGCCGCCGCCGCCCCGCGCCGTCCCCGCCGCCCGCCTTTGCCTCGGCGTCGGCGGCGGGGTAGGGTTGCGCCGATGGCGCCGGAGAGCATCGCCGGGTGCGTCGAGCAGATCCGGGGCGGCGGCGTCGTGCTGATCGTCGATGCTGCGGCCGAGCCGCCGGAGGCGGTGCTCGGCTGCGCGGCGGCGCGCGTCGCGCCGGCCACCATCAACTTCCTGGTGAAGCACGCGCGCGGGCTCGTCTGCCTGGTGCTGCCGCCGGCGCGCATGCGGCAGCTCGGCATCCCGCTCATGGGGCCGCGCGCGGGTGCCACACCCGCCTACGGCGCCTCGATCGAGGCACGCCAGGGGGTCTCGACCGGGATCAGCGCTTCGGACCGCGCCACCACGATCCTGGCGGCGGTTGCCGCCGACGCGACGCCGGGCGATCTGGTGATGCCAGGGCACGTGACGCCCATCCAGGCGGCGCAGGGCGGGACCCTCGTGTACGCCGCGCTCCCCGAAGCGGCGAGCGACCTCGTGCGCCTGGCGGGGATGGGCCCCGAGGCGGTCGTCTGCAGCGTGCTCGGGCCGTCGGGCAACCTCGCGACGGCGGCCGAGCTGGACGCGCTCGCCACGCACCACGGCCTCCCGCGCATCAGCATCACCGAGGTGATCCAGATGCGGCTCCGCTCGGACACGCTCGTGCGCCGCGTGGCCGAGGCGATGCTCCCGCTGCGTGACGGCCCGACCTTCCGCGCCATCGTGTACGACAACTCGGTCGACCAGCATCAGCACATGGCGCTCGTGCTGGGCGACGTGCAGGGCGACGCCGAGGTGCTCGTGCGCCTGCACTCGGAGTGCCTGACCGGCGACGTCTTCGGCTCCGAGCGCTGCGACTGCGGCGACCAGCTCCGCCAGGCGCTCGAGGCAATCACGGTGGCGGGTCGCGGCGTGCTCGTCTATCTCCACCAGGAAGGCCGCGGCATCGGGCTCGCCAACAAGATCCGCGCCTACGCGCTTCAGGATCGGGGCCGCGACACGGTGGAGGCGAACCTCGAGCTCGGCTTCCGGGAGGACCTTCGGGACTACGGCATCGGGGCGCAGATCCTGCGCGACCTGGGCGTTCGGCACGTGCGGCTGCTCACCAACAACCCGCAGAAGATCGGCGGGCTCGAGAGCTACGGCGTGCACGTGGTGGCGCGCGCCCCGCTCGAGGTGGCGCCGCACGCGGGCAACATCGAGTACCTGCGCACCAAGCAGGCCAAGCTCGGACACCTCCTCTCCGGGCTCCAGCGCACCAGCTGAGCGTCCCGACCCGTGCCGCGCCACCTGCAGGCCACCCCGAGCGGCGAGGGGCTGCGCATCGGCGTCGCGCTCGCGCGCTTCAACCAGAGCGTGACCGACCTCCTCCTGGCCGGTGCGCTCGACGCGCTGGCGCGCCACGGGGTGGCGGACGACGCGATCGACGTGGCGACGGTGCCCGGCGCCTTCGAGCTGCCGCTCTGCGCGCAGCGCATGGCCTCGACCGGCCGCTACGACGCGCTCGTCTGCCTGGGTGCGGTGGTGCGCGGCGAGACGCCGCACTTCGACTACGTGGCGGCCGCGGCGGCGCGCGGCATCGCGGACGTGGCCCTCCGGCAGGACCTGCCCGTCGCCTTCGGGGTGCTCACCACCGACACCCTCGAGCAGGCGCTCGCGCGCGCGGGCGGCACGCGGGGCAACAAGGGCTACGAGGCGGCGCTCACCGCGCTCGAGATGGTGTACCTCCTGCGCGCGGTGCAGAGGGCTTGATGGGCTCGCGGCGCGAGGCGCGAGAGCTGGCCCTCCAGGCGCTCTACCAGCTCGACGTGGCGGGGGAGGGCGACCCGGGCATGGCGCTCTTCTGGTCGTACTTCGACGCCGAGCGCGAGGTGCAGGCCTTCGCCCGCGAGCTGGTCGAGGGCGTGGCCGCGCACCGCGAGCGCATCGATGCGCTGATCGCGGCGAGCGCCGAGCACTGGCGGCTGCCGCGCCTCTCGCGCGTCGATCTGAGCCTGCTCCGCCTCGCCACCTTCGAGCTCCTCGCGCGGCCGGACATTCCCCCTTCGGTCGCGATCGACGAGGCGATCGAGATCGCGCGCCGCTTCGGGAGCGAGGACTCGCCTGCCTTCGTGAACGGCGTGCTCGACCACATCGCCCAGGTGCTCGGCGTCAAGGCGAAGCCGGAGCGTCCGGAGTGAGGATGGCGCGGGCGGGGGGGCCGGGGCGGTACGACCCGCAGGCGGTCGAGGCGAAGTGGCAGCGCGGCTGGGAGGAGGCGCGCGCCTTCGCGGCGCGCGCCGAGCCGGGCCAGCAGGCGTACTACGTCCTCGCAATGTTCCCGTACGCCTCCGGGCACATCCACATGGGGCACGTGCGCAACTACTCGATCGGCGACGTGATCGCGCGCCAGCGGCGGATGGCGGGCTACCGCGTGCTCCACCCCATGGGCTGGGACGCTTTCGGGCTCCCGGCCGAGAACGCCGCCATCGAGCACGGCGTCCACCCCGCCCGGTGGACCTACGACAACATCGACCACATGCGCCGGCAGCTCCGCCGGCTCGGCTTCTCGTACGACTGGGAGCGCGAGCTCGCCACCTGCGACCCGCGCTACTACCGCTGGGAGCAGCTCTTCTTCCTGCGCATGCTCGAGCGCGGCCTCGCCCACAAGCGCCGCTCGCTCGTCAACTGGTGCGCACACTGCGAGACCGTGCTCGCCAACGAGCAGGTGGTGGACGGCCGCTGCTGGCGCTGCGACGGCCCGGTCACGGACCGCGAGCTCGAGCAGTGGTTCTTCCGCATCACGGCCTATGCCGAGGAGCTGCTGCGCGACCTCGACCGCCTGACCGGCTGGCCCGAGCGCGTGCTCACCATGCAGCGGAACTGGATCGGGCGGAGCGCGGGCGCGGAGATCCGCTTTCCACTCGAAGGCCGCGCCGGCGAGGTCGCGGTCTTCACCACCCGCGCCGACACGCTCTTCGGCGTCACCTTCATGAGCCTCGCGGCCGAGCATCCGCTGGTGCCCGAGCTGGTCGCGGGCACGCCCGCGGCCGCAGGGGTCGCCGCCTTCACCGCACGCGTGCGGGCGACCTCGCGCGCCGAGCGCGCGGTCGGCAAGGAGGGTGTGGCGACCGGCGCCTTCTGCCGCCATCCCATCACGGGCGCCCGCCTGCCGATCTACGTCGCGAACTTCGTCCTCATGGAGTACGGCACGGGCGCGGTCATGGCCGTGCCCGCGCACGACCAGCGCGATTTCGAGTTCGCGCGCGCGTACGGGCTCCCGGTGCGGGTGGTGGTGCAGCCGGAGGGCGAGCGCCTCGACCCGGGCGGCATGGAGGCGGCGTGGGAGGGGCCGGGCCTCCTCGTCGACTCGGGGGAGTTCACGGGGCTCGAGAGCGAGCGCGCGAAGGAGCGCATCGCGGCCGCCCTCGCCGCGCGCGGTCAGGGCGGCCCGACCGTGTCGTACCGCCTGCGCGACTGGGGCATCTCGCGCCAGCGCTACTGGGGCGCGCCCATCCCCATCATCTACTGCGAGCGGTGCGGCACGGTGCCGGTGCCGGAGCGCGACCTGCCCGTCGTCCTGCCCGAGAACGTGGCCTTCACCGGCACCGGCGGCTCGCCGCTCGCCGCGCACGCGGCCTTCGTGCGCGTCGCCTGCCCGCGCTGCGGCGGGCCCGCCCGGCGCGAGACCGACACCATGGACACCTTCGTCGAGTCGTCCTGGTACTTCGCGCGCTACTGCTCGCCCCGGAGCGACGCCGCGCCCTTCGATCCCGCCGAGCTCGACTACTGGCTCGGCGCCGAGGGCGTCGAGCGCTACATCGGGGGCATCGAGCACGCCGTGCTCCATCTCCTCTACGCGCGCTTCTTCACCAAGGTGCTGCGCGACCTGGGCTACGTGCGGCTCGACGAGCCGTTCCGCGACCTGCTCACGCAGGGCATGGTCATCAAGGACGGCGCCAAGATGAGCAAGTCGAAGGGCAACGTGGTCGACCCCGACTACCTGATCGAGCGCTACGGGGCCGACACGGCGCGCCTGTTCTGCCTCTTCCAGGCGCCGCCCGAGAAGGACCTCGAGTGGAGCGACCAGGGCGTGGAGGGGATGCATCGCTTCCTCCACCGCCTCTGGCGCCTGGTGCACGCGCTCGCGCCGCGTCTGGCGCCGCCGGGGACGCGGCTCCCCGGCCAGCTCGGCGCGGACGAGCGCGAGCTCCACCGCCGCACCCACGAGACCATCCGCCGCGTGACCGGCGACGTGGTCGAGCGGCTCCACTTCAACACCGCCGTCGCGGCGGTCATGGAGCTGGTGAACGCGCTCGGCGATGCGAGCGAGCGCGCGAGCCCCGCCGTGCTGCGCGAGGCGGTCGACGCGACGCTCCTCCTGCTCGCGCCCTTCGTGCCTCACATCGCGAGCGAGCTGTGGGAGGCGACGGGCCACGCCCGAGCGCTCGACGCCGAGCGCTGGCCCGCGGCGGACCCCGGCGCGCTCGTGCGCGAGCTGATCGAGCTTCCGGTGCAGGTGAACGGCAGGCTGCGCGGCCGCGTCAGCGTACCGGCCGACGCGGCCGAGGCTCAAGTCGTGGCCGCCGCGCTCGCCGCCCCGCACATCCAGGCGCACACCGGTGGGCGGCCGATCCGCAAGGTGGTATTCGTACCCCGACGCATGCTGAACCTGATCGCATGAGGTGCGCCGCGTTCCTCGCCGCCCTCGCGCTCGCGGGGTGCGGCTACCACCTGGCCGGCACGGGCACTACGGTCCCGGACGGGGCGCGCTCGATCCGCATCGAGCCGTTCACCAACCACACCCGCGAGACCGGCCTCGAGGTCCGCCTGCACCGCGCCGTCGAGGACGAGTTCCGCCGGCTGGGGGCGCTGCGCGTGGTCACCGACGGCGATGCCGACCTGGTGCTCTCCGGCACCATCCGCAGCTTCACGAGCGTGCCGGTCGCCTTCAGCGCCACCGACGAGGCGGTGCAGTACCAGGGGGTCATGCGGGTGGGCATGCGGCTCACCGAGCGCGAGAGCGGCCACGTCCTCTTCGAGAACAAGCTGCTCCAGGAGTCGCAGGACTTCGGGGCGGTGAGCGGCGCCGTCGTCACCAGCTCGCCGCGCTTCCAGCGCGGCACGATCAACGCCCGCGATCTCCCCGACCTGCCCAACGTGCAGATCGGCGAGGCGCGCCGGCGGGCGGCGGAGGTCGAGCTCATCGAGCTCCTCGCCCGCGACATCTACCTGCAGACGATGGAGGGCTTCTGAGCGCCACACCCGATCCGCTCGCAGCCCTCGAGCGCGAGCCGCTGCGGCCCTCCTATCTCGTCTTCGGCAAGGAGACGTTCCTCGTCGAGCGCGCGCTCGGCGTGCTCCGGCGCCGGCTTCTGCCCGCGGGCCGGCCGGGGACGTGGCGGACCCTGTGGGCCGACCAGGACGCCGAGCGCCTGGGCGGCGCACTCGGGGACCTCAGATCCCCGCCGCTCTTCGGGGGTGCGCAGGTGCTCGTCGTCCGCCGCGCGGAGAAGCTCGCCGCGCGCGACGAGACCCGGGTGCTGGACGCGCTGCCGACGCTCGGTGCCGAGGGAACGCTCGTCCTGGTGGTCGCAGGCGACCCGGACCAGCGCCGCAAGCTCTTCGCCGCCTGCCTGCGCGCGCGGACGGGCGTGGGGTTCCCGGAGCTCGACGCGGGCGCCGCCGGGCCGTGGGTGGTCCGCCTGGCCCGCGAGCGCGGGCACGAGATCGCGCCCGCGGCGGTCGAGGAGCTGGTCGAGCGCTCGGGCCCTTCGCTCGGCGTGCTCGCCGGCGAGCTCGACAAGCTCTCGCTCCACGTCGGTCCCGGCGTGCGCATCGAGCCGCAGCACGTGCGCGCGATGGCGACCACGGCGCGCTCCCACCGGGTCGAGGAGCTCACGGATCGCCTGACCCGCCGCGACCTCGCGGGCGCCGCGCGGGTGCTCCGCCAGCTCAGCGCCGAGGGCGTGTCGCCGATCCTCATCGTCGCCTTCGTGGCCGCCAACCTGCGCCGCGCGCTGCACGTGGCCGAGCTGGCGGAGCAGGGGCTCGCCCCCGCCGCCATCGCCGAGCGGCTCGGTATGCCGCGCTGGCTGGTCGACCGGAACCGCGGCCGCGGGCGCGCCGCCGACCTGGAGCGCGCCCTCCTCGTGCTGCGCCGCCTCGACCTCGAGCTCAAGAGCGCACACGACGAGGAGGCGTGCTTCGACGCGGCGCTGCTCGAGATCGCTAGCGCGTCGTAGCGAGCGTGCCGACCGCGCGCGCGAGGCGGGAGACCTTGCGGGCCGCGCTGTTGCGGTGCAGCACGCCCTTGGCCACCGCCTTGTCGAGCTCGCGCGAGGCCCGCGCCAGCGTCCGGGCGGCCTCGGGGTCGCGCGACGCGACCGCCGTGCGCACCGCACGCACCAAGTGGCCGAGCCGGGTCTTGAGCGCCCGGTTGCGCAGCCGCCGCTTCTCGCTCTGCCGGTGGCGCTTCAGCGCCGAGGGGTGGTTCGCCACGCTGGTCGGGTCCTCCTCCGGGGCTGCGCTGGTACCACGCGCGCGGGCACGGGTCAAACCAGCTTGACCGCCTCCCACAGCCGGTCGCGCTCCTCGGGGGCGAGGTCCGCGAGCGCCTGGCCGCGAACCCGCGCCGCCGTCTCGAGGCGGCGGACGCGCGCCACGAAGCGCTCGTTGGCGCCGCGCAGCGCCATCTCGGCGGACACGTCGACGTGCCGGCCGAGGCTCGCGGCCGCGAGCAGGAGGTCGCCCAGCTCGTGCTCCACCTGGCCGCGGTCGCCGGCCGCGAGCGCGGCCTCGAGTTCCGCGATCTCCTCGCGCAGCTTCTCGAGCACGCCGCCCGCATCCCGCCAGTCGAGGCCGACGTGGCCCGCCTTCTCGCCCAGCTGCTGCGCGCGCACCAGCGCGGGCAGCGCTGCCGGCACACCCGCGAAGAGGTCGCCGTCCTCGCCCGTCGTGCGCCGCTCCTCGGCCTTGATGCGGCGCCAGTTGCGCACCACCTCGTCGGCGTCCCGCACCCGCGCGTCGCCGAAGACGTGCGGGTGGCGGCGGACGAGCTTGTCGACGATGGCGCACGCCACGTCGGCGATGGTGAAGCGCCCCGCCTCGGACGCGAGCTGGGACTGGAAGACGATCTGGAGGAGGAGATCGCCCAGCTCGTCGCGCAGGTGGCCGGCGTCGCCCGCGTCGATCGCCTCGAGGACCTCGTAGACCTCCTCGAGCAGATAGGGGCGGAGGCTCGCGGACGTCTGCTCGCGGTCCCACGGGCAGCCGCCCGGGGCGCGGAGCCGCGCCATCAGCTCCACGAGGCGCGTGAACGCTTCGCCGACACCCGCATCGACCATCGCGCGACCGTATCGGCGCGCCTCCGCGCTGTCAACGCGGCCTTGCGACACCCGGGCACGCAGTCTAGCTTCGAGGCGATGGCGCGCGTGCAGGTGTACACGATGGGGAGCTGCCCGTTCTGCGTGCGCGCGAAGCGGCTCCTCCGGGCGCGCGGCATCCCGTACGACGAGATCGACGTGGGGGGCGATGCCGAGGCACGCGCCGATCTCGTGCGCCGTACCGGCCGTCGCACGGTGCCGCAGATATTCATCGACGGCCGCGCGATCGGCGGCTTCGCGGAGCTGGCGACGCTGGATGCGCGCGCGGAGCTCGACCGGCTGGTCGAAGACGACGGCGATGACGCGTAGGGAGGGGCGCGCCGCCAGCGCGCTCGCCCCGCTGCTCGTCTGCCTCGCCGCCTGCGGGAGCGATGCGGGGGCGCCCCGACCGGGGGCGAAACCGGCCGTGGACGTCGCCCGGGGCCAGGTTGTCTACGAGACGCGCTGCGCGCCCTGCCACGGCAGCGGGGGCGGCGGGGACGGGCCGGCGGCGGCCGCCATCGAGCCCAGGCCGCGGAACTTCCGCGACCCCGCGTTCTGGAAGGGGCGCACGCGCGAGCAGCTCCGGCTGGTGATTGCGCAGGGCCGGCCGGGCACGCTCATGGCGCCGTTCGAGGGAGTCCTCTCGCCGGCGGAGATCGACGACATCGTCGCCTACCTCCAAAGCTTCCGGCCCGCGGGGTCTTAGGTGCCCGAACCGCCTCCTGGAGCCCGTGTCGTCGTCATGGCGAGGCACCCGGTCGCGGGCCGGGTGAAGACGCGGCTCGCCGCCACGCTCGGTGCCGACGCGGCCTGTGCGCTCTACCGCGCGTTCGTGCTCGACCTGGCCGAGCGCCTGGGCGCGATGCCCTATGCCGTCACCTGGGCGTACACGCCGCCCGATGCGCCCTTCCCCGAGCTGCTCCCCGGGGCCGGGTGCCGCCCGCAGCGTGGCCGCGACCTGGGCGAGCGCCTGACAGGGGCGATCGGCGAGGAGTTCGCCGCGGGCCCCGGACCCGTCGTCGCCATCGGCGCCGACGCGCCACACATCCCAGCGGCGGCGCTGGCCGAGGCCGCAGCCGCGCTCGCGCACGGCGCGGACGTCGTGCTCGGACCCGCGGCGGACGGCGGCTACTACCTGATCGGCCTCGGGAGGCCGGCCCCGGACCTGTTCGCGGGCATCGCCTGGGGAACGGCCGGGGTGCTCGAGGCGACGCTCGCGCGGGCCGGCGCCGCGGGCCTCGCCCCACACCTGCTGCCCCCGAGCTTCGACGTCGACCAGCCCGCGGACCTGGCCCGCCTGCGCGCTCTCCTGGCGCGGGGGGAAGTGAGCCTACCCCGGACCACGGGCGTGATGGCGGGCCTCGACCTCCGCGCTTGACAGCCTTTCGCGTCCGGGCGGAGACTCCGGCTCACCAGCGATCACCGGCCCTCGGGGCAAGGAGGGAGCGCCATGGACGAATGGCTCGAGGAGGATCTGAGTCTCCTCACCGGCGGCGAGCGGGCGCCACGCGTGCTCGATCAGCGCATGATCCGGGAGCCCATCCGCTATCTCGCCCCCCGGCCGCCCCTCTGCCTCGCGCCCGCCGACAGCGTCACGGCATCGTCACCGAGCGCGACTTCATCATGAAGCTGGGGCAGGGCGACGAGAAGCGCTCGGTGCGCGACTTCATGACGCCCGACCCCGAGGTGCTCTCGCCCGACGATCCGATCGTCTACGCCCTCAACAAGATGAGCGTGGGCGGCTTCCGTCACGTGCCGCTGGTCACCGAGGCGGGCCAGCCGGTCGGCGTGGTATCGGCGAAGGACATCATCGACTACATCGCCGACTTCTTCCCGAACGAGGTGCTCACGGTGCCGCCGGACCCGGCGCGCGGCGAACGCTGGCGCGGGCGCGACGGCGGGTAGGCGAGCGCGCCGAGAGTGCGGCGGGGTGGCGGCGGCGGGGTGCCGCCGCGGCTCCCGCGTCCTCGGCCACGCGCGCCGCGCTGGCCGTCACGTCCCCCCGCGAAGCTGCAGGCGCGCGCGGGCCTGTGGAGGTCGCCGCGGTGGCACCCCGCCACCGCACGCTGCCGCGGCGTCGCGACCTCCTACCTCCCGTCGTCCCTGATCCCGATTAGGAGACGACCCAGGTGTCGCCGCGGTTCAGAAGGGCGCCGAGATCGGCCGGCGACTTTGCCTTGGCGGCGGCGACCTGCTGGTTCAAGGCGTCCTCGTAGCGCGGGCGCTCGACGGCGGTGAAGACGCCGATCGGGGTCGGGAAGCGGGGCGGCCCCAGGCGTGCGATCAGGTAGGCGAGGGCAGGGTTGCGCTCGTCGTGGACGAGCAGATCGGCCTCCGTGATCCCGCCCCCCAGCTCGACCGCCTCGGGCTGGAAGTCACGCAGGCGGATGCCCCGGTCGCGGTTCCTGCCGAAGACGAGCGGCTTCCCGTGCTCGAGGACGAGTGTCGAGTCGGCCTTGGTGGCCTTGTCGGTCACGTCGTTGAACGCCCCGTCGTTGAAGACGTTGCAGTTCTGGAGGATCTCGACGAAGGCGGCGCCCTTGTGCTCGTGCGCGCGGCGCACGATCTCCTGCAGGTGCTTCGACTCGACGTCGACGCTGCGCGCGACGAAGCTCGCCTCGGCGCCGAGGGCGAGCGCGATCGGGTCGAAGGGGTGGTCGACCGAGCCGGCGGGCGTCGACTTGGTCACCTTGCCGACCTCGGAGGTGGGCGAGTACTGGCCCTTGGTGAGGCCATAGATCTTGTTGTTGAAGAGCAGGATGTTGATGTCGAGGTTGCGGCGCAGCACGTGGATCAGGTGGTTGCCGCCGATCGAGAGCGCGTCGCCGTCGCCGGTGACGACCCACACCGAGAGCTCGGGGCGCGTCGCCTTGAGTCCCGTCGCGATCGCGGGCGCCCGTCCGTGGATCGAGTGGAAGCCGTAGGTGTTCACGTAGTACGGGAAGCGGCTCGAGCAGCCGATGCCCGAGATGAAGACGAAGTTCTCGCGCGGCACGCCGAGCTCGGGGAGCACCTTCTGCACCTGCGAGAGGACGGCGTAGTCCCCGCACCCCGGGCACCAGCGCACGTCCTGGTCGGAGACGAAGTCCTTCCTGGTGAGCTTCTGCTCGGAGGCGCTCACGCGAGGCTCTCCTTGCCGAGGAGCTTGAGGCACCGGCTCGCGATCTCGGACACCTTGAAGGGACGGCCCTGGATCTTGTTGAAGCCGATCGCGTCGACCAGGTACTCGGCGCGCAGCAGGCGCACGAGCTGTCCCAGGTTCATCTCGGGAACGAGGATCCGCCGGTAGCGGCCGAGGATGCCGCCCAGGTCGGAGGGGAGGGGGTTCAGGTGCCGGAGGTGTACGTGGGCGACGGCGTGGCCGGCCGCCTGCAGGTCACGCACCGCCTGCGTGATCGAGCCGTAGGTGCTGCCCCAGCCGACGACGAGCAGCTCGCCCTCGGGCGGACCGGAGACCGTGAGCGGAGGGATCTCCCTGACGATGCCGGCGATCTTCCGCGCGCGCACCCGGATCATCTGCTCGTGGTTGGTGGGCGCGTAGCTCACGTTGCCGGTCAGGTACTCCTTCTCGAGGCCGCCGATGCGGTGCTCGAGGCCGGGCGTACCGGGGATGACCCACGGGCGCGAGAGCGTCTCCTCGTCGCGGAGATACGGGAAGAACGCGCCCGGATCGGTGCGGAAGGCGACCGGCACGTCGGGGAGCGCAGCCGGGTCGGGGATCAGCCACGGCTCGGCGCCGTTGGCGAGGTAGCCGTCCGTCAGCAGGACGACCGGCGTCATGTACTTGACCGCGATGCGCACCGCCTCGAAGGCCATCAAGAAGCAGTCGGCGGGCGTGGCCGCGGCCAGCACCGGGACCGGCGACTCGCCGTGGCGGCCGTACATGGCCATCAGGAGATCGGCCTGCTCGGTCTTGGTGGGCATGCCGGTGGAGGGGCCGGCGCGCTGGATGTCGGTCACGACGATCGGCAGCTCGACGGCGAGCGCCAGGCCGACGGTCTCGGCCTTCAGGTTCATGCCCGGGCCGCTGGTGGTGGTGATGGCGATCGCGCCGCCGAAGGCCGCGCCGAGCGCGGCGCCGATGCCGGCGATCTCGTCCTCGGCCTGGAAGGTGTAGACGCCGTACTGCTTCCAGCCCGAGAGCTCGTGCAGCACGTCGCTCGCGGGCGTGATCGGGTAGCTGCCGAGGAAGAGGGGCCGTCCCGCTTTCGTGGCCGCGCACACGAAGCCGAGCGCGGTCGCCGTGTTGCCGGTGATGTTGCGGTACTTGCCGGGGGCGATCGTGGCCGGCCGGATCTCGTACGAGACGGAGAACAGCTCGGCGTTCTCGGCGAAGTTGAAGCCGGCGCGCAGCGCGCGCACGTTCGCCTCGACCACCTCCGGCGTCTTCTTGAAGCGCTCCTTGATCCATGCCTCGGCGGGCTCGATCGGCCGGTGGTAGAGCCAGGACGTCATGCCGAGGCAGAAGAAGTTCCGGCAGCGGAAGACGCTGCGTGCCGAGAGTCCCAGGTCCTTGAGCGCCGCCGTGGTGAGCTTGGTCACCTCGGCCTGGAAGAGCTGGTAGCGCCGGAGCGAGCCGTCCTCGAGCGGGTTCGACTCGTACTCGGCCTTCTTCAGGTTCTGCTCGTTGAAGCCCTCGCGGTCGACGATCAGGATGCCGCCCGACTTGAGGTCGCCGACGTTCATCTTGAGGGCGGCCGGGTTCATGGCGACCAGGACGTCGAGGTCGTCGCCGGGGGTGAAGACCTCGTGCGAGGAGAAGTTGAGCTGGAAGGCGCTCACGCCGGCGAGCGTGCCGGCGGGGGCGCGGATCTCGGCCGGGAAGTCGGGCAGGGTGGCGAGGTCGTTGCCCGCCAGCGCCGACTCGGTGGTGAACTGCATGCCGGTCACCTGCATGCCGTCACCCGAGTCGCCGGCGAAACGGATGACGACCGTGTCGCGCGCCTCGACGGGCTTGCGCGGGGTCGCGGCGCCGTCCAGCATCGGGGTCAAGCTATACCGTGGGGGATGCGGGGTTGCAATTCTCGTCGCCGACGCTCTCCGTCGTCGTGCCGACGCTCGACGAGGTGGAGGCCCTGCCCGCGTCGCTCGCCGCCGCGCGGCAGCCGGGCGTGCACGAGGTCATCGTGGTGGACGGCGGGAGCCGCGACGGCACGCTCGCGGTGGCGCGCGCGCGCGCCGACCGGGTGCTCGAGGCGCCGCGCGGGCGGGCGCGGCAGATGAACGCCGGCGCGGCCGCGGCGCGCGGCGACGTGCTCCTCTTCCTGCACGCCGACACGCGGGTCCCCGCGGGTTACGCACGGGCGGTCGCCCGCGCGCTCGCGGATCCGGCCGTGGTCGGCGGCCGCTTCGACGTGCGGCTCGACGCGGCGGGCCTCGCCTATCGTGCGCTCGGCCGGCTGATCAGCCTCCGCTCGCGTCTGACGCGCGTCGCGACCGGCGATCAGGCGATCTTCGTCCGCCGCGCGGTGTTCGAGCGCGTGGGCGGCTATCCGCTCGTGCCGCTCATGGAGGACGTCGCGCTCAGCCGGGCCATGAAGCGCGTGGGCCCCATCGCGTGTCTGCGCGACACGGTCACCACCTCGGCGCGCCGCTGGCAGCGCCACGGCCTGGCGCGCACCGTGGTCCTCATGTGGGCACTCCGCGCGGCGTACTACGCCGGTGTGCCGCCCGCGCGCCTGGCGCGCGTCTATCCGGACGCGCGCTAGTCTCCCCGGCGCCCCGCGACCGCGAGGCTCGCCCCGGGCCGCGCCGACGGCTACCATCCCGGCATGCAGGCCGCTAGCGCCCATCCCGAGCTGTCGGCAGAGGACGTGGAGCGCCTGCGCGCCGCGTGCCGCCGCCCGGTCGTCGACCCCCGGGACGGCCTCTTCGCCTCCGAGAGCTTCATCCGGCGCGTCAATCGCGAGGCGGTCGTGCTCCTCGGCGGCGGCCGCGCCCTTCTCCTCCAGATCGCGCACCCGCTCGTCGCTGCCGCGGTCGCGGCGCACAGCCGCTTCCGCGCCGAGCCGCTCGCGCGCCTCTGGCGGACGCTCGACTTGATGCTCACCATCGTCTTCGCGGACGCGGCGCACGCGCTGGCGGCGGTCCACGAGATCGAACGCGTCCACGCCCGGGTCCACGGCGTCCTCGACGCCGACGTCGGCCCGTGGCGGCGGGGGACGCCCTACGACGCCAACGACCCGACGCTCCTCCTGTGGGTCCACGCCACGCTCGTCGACAGCGCGCTCCTCGTCTACGGGCGCTTCGTCGCTCCGCTCTCGCCCGAGGACCGCGCGACCTACTACGAGGAGGCGAAGGTCGGCGCCCGGCTCCTCGGTATCCCCGACGCGCTCGTCCCGCCGAGCCACCGCGCGTTCGAGGATTACGTGGACGCGATGGTCCGCGACGACGTGCTGACCGTGGGCGAGACGGCCCGCGACCTCGCCGCGTCGATCCTGGCGCCGCCGCTCCCGCTCCCCCTCGGCGAGCCGTTTCGCGTTGCGCGCTTCTTCACCATCGGGCTCCTGCCGTCCGCCGTGCGCACGCGCTACGGGCTCGCCTGGAGGGCGACTCACGAGCGGCTGCTCGACGCGCTTGCGGCGCTCACGCGCCCGACGTTGCGCTTCCTCCCCGAGTGCCTGCGTCTGATGCCGCACGCGCGGCGTGGCCGGTGGTCGTGATCCCGGCCGCGCTGGAGGAGCAGTACAACCGGCCGGCGTCCTCGATGCGCGCTGCCGGCGGCCGGGTCAGTCCACCCGGCGCAGCGCCTCCGCCTGGGTCTTGCCCTTCTTCGGATTGTGACCGACGCGGAAGCTCAGCCGGGTGCCGGGCGCGATGCCCTCGGCGCCCTCCTCGCACTGCGTGACGTGGAAGAAGATCGAGCGCCCGTCGTCGTAGTGGAGGAAGCCGAAGCCCTTCTCCGTGAAGAAGCGATCGACCACGCCGACCAGGCGCTCCTCCCCGGGGCGGTCGCAGGCGACCTCGTCGAGGACGGCGAGCTCGGGCGGGAGCGGGAGGTCGGGCGCCACCGTCGCGCCGGGAGCCGGCGAGGCGGCCCGGGACGCGCGCTGCGCGGCGAGGGCCGCGTCGTCGGGGACCAGGCGCCCGAGCTGCTCCAGGTAGCGGGCGGCGTCGTCGGGCCGCCCGAGCCGCTCGGCCAGCGCGGCGGCCAGGCGGAGCCCCTCCGGGAAGCCGCCCTCGTGCCGGCAGGCGAGCGCCCGCTGCGCGTGCGCGAGGGCGGCGTGCGGCCGGTCGCAGGCGAGGTGCAGGCGCGCCAGCTCGAGGTGGATCAGGGGCTCGGCGCCGGGCAGGCGCCGCAGCGCCTCGACCAGCGCGCACGCCGCCTCGGGGAGCCGGCTCGTGGCGTGGAGGTGGAAGCGGCCGAGGGCGAGGAAGGCGAACGCGCCGCGCGGGAGGAGGGTGGCGTGGTGGTAGGAAGCCTCGGCGGCCTCGAGCTCGCCGCGCAGCTCGTAGGCTCGGCCGAGGCGCTCCCAGAGGTAGCTCGATCCGGGATCGAGGTCGCGCGCCGCGGTGAGGGCGGTGAGGGCGGCGTCCAGGTCGCCGCGCCGCAGGTGCAGCTCGCCGCGGCAGGCGAGCGTGTGCTCGTCCCGGATGGTGGGCGGGTCGCTGCCGCGGTCGAGCGCGCAGCACTGATCGAGCGCCTCGGCCGCGCCCTCGTAGTCGCCGAGGTCGCGCAGCCCGCGCGAGAGGTGGAAGAGTACCTGCACCTGCACGCCGCGGCCGCGCTGGCGCTGCTCGCTCGGCGCCTCCTCCCAGATCTTGCGCGCGCGGGCGAGCGCCTCCACCGCCTCGCGCGGGCGGTGCACCTTCTCGAGGCAGTAGCCGCGGCGGAAGAGGCAGAGGTGGTAGGTCGGAAAGGAGGAGAGGGCGCGGTCGTACCAGCGCAGCGCCTTCGTCCACTTCTTCTTGCGCTGAAAGTACCAGCCGATGGCGCAGTGGAACACGGCGGCGCGCCGCGGGGCGAGCTCGGCGCAGCGCAGCAGGTAGCGCTCGACCTTCTCCTCGTTCCCGAGCATGCCGAAGGCGCGGCCGATCTCGTAGAGGAGCTCGGTCGAGTTCCAGGTCTCGCTCGCGGGGGTGTCGTCGATCGCCCCGTAGCGCTCGACGATCGTGTGCATCTCGCCGCGGTGGGCGAGCGCGCGGACTTCGGCGAGGACGGCGGCGACGTCCATCAGGCCCCCGCCCCCGTCACCTGCTGGGTGGTGCGGAAGTGGAGCTTCGCTACCTGGGCGAGCGCCCGGGCGCCGTGGCGGGCGACGAAGGCCCGGCCGGCGGCGAGTACGGGCGGTCCGGCGCCCTTCGGGAGCGGGGTGGCGAAGCGCCGGGCGAGCGCGGCGAGCCGGCGCAGGAACTCGGCGCGCGCCACGATCGAGGCGGCGGCCACGACCGGATCCGACTCGGCGCGGGGGCGCTGGGTCAGGCTGATGCGGCGGCCGCGCTCGAGGAGCGCGCGCTCGAGGAGGCGCGCGTCCCCGAACTGGTCGGAGACCGCCTCCTGGCACCCCGGGGTCTGCTCGAGCAGGTTCTCGATGACGCGCGCGTGCGCCCACGCGAGCAGCCGGTTCAGATTGCCCATCTTCGCGTAGAGCGCGTTGTAGCGCTCGGGCCCGATCGCCACCACGGCGGTGGGGTAAGCTTCCCGGACGGCACGGGCCAGGCGCTCGGCCTGCGCGTCGGACAGCGTCTTGCTGTCCCGCACGCCGAGCCCCGCGAGAACCTCCCGGCCGCCGGCGGGAACGCACACGCCCGCTACCACGAGGGGGCCGAAGTAGTCGCCCTTGCCGGACTCATCGGTCCCGATGGTGCCAGCAGGTGTCTGGCTCTCCGTCCGTCCCTCCCTCCGCCAGCTTGCCCCATCCGCTGCTTCCTGCTGCCGTGTAACAGAAACTCATTAGAACTCAATCGAAAGCCCCCTCGCGGGGGTCGCCTCCCCGCGCAGGGGGTTACCAGTGGACGAGGGGCGGGGGGAGCCGTGGACGGGGGCCGCGCACGATCACCCGCCGCCCTTCGACCGTGAGGCGCCCCTCGGCGAAGAGCTGGATCGCGAGGGGATAGATGTCATGCTCCACGGCGAGGATGCGGCGGCGGACCTCGTCCTCGCTGTCCTCGGGGCTGATCGCGACCGCGCCCTGCACGATGATCGGGCCGTGGTCGGTGTGCTCGTCCACGAAGTGGACCGTGGCGCCGGCGATCCTGACCCCGTACGCGAGGGCTTGGCGCTGGGCATCGAGCCCCTTGAACGCGGGCAGCAGCGCCGGGTGGATGTTCATGATGCGGAGCGGGAAGGCGGCGAGGAAGACGGGGGTGACGAGGCGGTCGAAGCCGGCCAGCAGCACCAGCTCGACGCCCGCCTCGCGGAGCGCAGCGACTACGGCGCGGTCGAAGTCCTCGCGGCACGCGAAACCCTTGTGGTCGATGACGCGGGTCGGGATGCCGGCCGCCTCGGCGCGCCCGAGGCCCTCGGCGCCGGCGCGGTTCGAGACGACCAGGCGGAGCGCGCAGTCGAGCCGGCCGGCCGCGATGCGGTCGACGATCGCCTGCAGGTTGGTGCCCGTCCCGGAGATCAGCGCGCCGGCGGCGACCACGCGCTCCCTTTAGCGCGCTCCGGGGCGCGCTACCAGCGATCGGGCTCGAACATCCGGTCCTGCCGCGCGGCGCGGCGCTGGAGGATGGCGCGCTGCTCGGGGTGAGTGAAGATATAGAGGTCCTTGCGCTCGATGCCGCGCACGACGCGGCGGGCGACCTCGTCGGGGCCGATGACGCTGCCCGCCATGACGGCGCCGGCGGGGACGGCGGGGTCGCCCGGGTTACGCAACGGCGCGGGCCGGTTGCGGATCGAGTTCTCGTTGATGTTGGTCTCGACGACCATCGGGCAGAGAACGCTCACCCCGATGCCGTGCTCGACGAGCTCGCGATGCAGGGCCTCGGTGAGCCCGACCACCGCGAACTTGGAGGCGCAGTAGACGCCGAGCCAGCGCATCCCGACCAGCCCCGCCATCGAGGCGGTGTTGACGACGTGCCCGCCCGCGCCGCGCGCGAGGAGGCGAGGCACGAAGGTCTCGACGCCGTGCACGACGCCCCAGAAGTTGACGTTCATGGTGTACTGCCAGTCGGCGTGTGTCGAAGCGGCGGTCTCGCCCAGGGTGGCGACGCCGGCGTTGTTGCACACGATCTGCACGGCGCCGAAGCGTCGCTCGGCTGCGTCGGCGAGTGCGCGCACGCTCTCGAGCGCGGTCACGTCGGTCGGTACCGCGAGCACCTCGGCGCCGCGGCCGCCGAGCTCGGCCGCCACCCCCTCCATCGCCGCCCGATCGAGGTCGGCGAGGACGATGCGCGCGCCGCGCGCGGCGAAGGCACGCGCCATGGCGGCGCCGATCCCGCCTCCGCCGCCGGTGATGACGGCCACCCGTCCCTGGAAGTCGTCCATGGCCGCCACGCATACTCCGCGCCGCACCCGGTGACCAGCTTGCTGTCGGCGCTCGTAGTAGAGCCATCCAGCGGACAGCACACTGGCGCTGGACAGGGGGCGCCGGGCGATGCTACGCGGGCCACGTGAGCGCCTCCGCGACCACGGCGCCGCGCGGCCGGCGTCCGATCGTTCCCTTCCTCCGTCTGCCCGATGCGGGAGAGCCCTACCTGGTCGGCCAGCGCTGCAAGCCGTGCGGCGCCGTCTATCTGGGCGGGCGGCGCGCCTGCTCGCGATGCACCGCCGAGGGGCCGTTCGAGGAGATTCCGCTGTCACGCACGGGGACGCTCTGGGTATGGTCGATCGTGCACCAGTCGATGCCCGGAGTCCCGGTGCCGTACGTGGTCGGCGTCGTCGACCTGCCCGAGGGCGTGTCGGTGCGCTGCAACCTGATCGACGTCGAGCCCGATCCCGCCAGACTCCGCTTCGGCATGCCGGTCGAGATGACGACCGGCGTCTCGCAGCAGGACCGGGAGGGCAACGACGTGATCGCGTTCTACTTCCGCCCCGCCCGGGGCTGAGTCGGCGAGAGGAGCATCACCATGCGAGACGCCTACGTCGCCGGGGTCGGCATGATCCGCTTCGGTCGCTACCCCGAGCGGGATGTCCCCGACCTGGGGGCCGAGGCCGTCCTGCTCGCGCTCAAGGACGCCGGCCTCTCCATCAGGGACGTGGAGCTGCTGGCCGCGGGCTGCCTCTTCCAGGCGAACGCCATGGTCGGCCAGCGCGTCCTCCAGGAGGTGGGGCAGACGGGCATCCCGGTCGTGAACGTCGCCAACGCCTGCGCCACGGGGTCGACCGCGTTCCGCGAGGCGTGGATGGCCGTCGCCTCCGGCGTGCACGAGGTGGCGCTCGCCGTCGGCGTCGAGCAGATGGGGAAGATGGGGCTCCTCGGGGGCGGCGGCCCGGGCATCCGCACCGAGGGCGTGATCGGCAGCGGCCTCATGCCGGCCGTGTTCGGTCAGGCCGGGATGGAGCACATGCGGAAATACGGGACGACGCCGGAGCAATTCGCGAAGGTCGCGGTCAAGAACCACAGGCACTCCACCAGGAACCCGCTCTCGCAGTACCAGAACGAGGTGAGCCTCGAGGACGTGCTCAAGGCGCGCATGGTCGCCTACCCGAACACGCTCTACATGTGCTGCCCGACCGGCGACGGGGCCGCGGCCGCGGTCGTCGTCTCACCCGAGAAGGCGCGTCAGCTCGGCGCCAGGGTGAGGGTGCTGGCCTCGGTCCTCACCTCCGATCCATGGACGGAGCGGGACCTGACGCTGCCCGATGTGAGCACGCTCACCCGCAACGCGGCCCGCAAGGCCTACGAGGTGGCCGGCATCGGGCCCGAGGACCTCGACCTGGTCGAGCTGCACGACTGCTTCGCGACCGCCGAGCTCCTCCACTACGAGAACCTCGGCCTGTGCAGGGACGGCGAGGCGGGGCGGATGATCGACGAGGGCGAGACGGCGCACGGCGGCCGCATCCCGGTGAACGTCTCGGGCGGCCTCCTCTCCAAGGGGCACCCCCTCGGCGCCACGGGCGTGGCCGGCATCTTCGAGGTGACGTCCCACCTCCGCGGCTCCGCCGGCGCCCGACAGGTCTCGGGCGCCAAGGTCGGCCTCTCGCACGTGATCGGCCTCGGCTCCGCCTGCACCATCAACGTCCTCGGCGTCTAGGAGGAGGGCGGACATGACCGGCACCTGTCTCTGCGGAGGTGTCGCGTACGAGGTGAAGGGCGAGCTCGGCCCCATCGCCCTCTGCCACTGCGGCATGTGCCGCAAGCAGAGCGGGACGGCGTTCGCGACGAACGCGTCCGTCGAGCGTCGCGCGTTCCGGCTCGTCCGAGGCACGGACCTCGTCCAACGCTACCAGTCGTCGCCGGGGAAGTGGCGCTGCTTCTCTAGGAGGCGAGGCAGCGAGCGCGAGCGCGGGGGCGCCGTCGCAGCGCCTCTGCGGCCGGCGCGGAGCGCGCGACCGGGGCGGCCTGTGCGGCCGGCGCAGCGAAGCGGAGACGGCGCCCCCGCGCTCGCGCGCACGGACGAGCGAATCAACCGCCGGGACGCAGCCGCAGCAAGCGCTGCTTGGCGTCGATCACGTAGCTGAAGTTGTTCAGGTAGCTCAAGCCGACGATGCCGTCGAGCGGTGGCATCACCGAGTCGTGGACCACCGCCTTCACGTCGCGGACGCGGTTGCTGCCCAGATCGAAGTAGCGGATGGTGACCATCGGCGCACGCACCAGGCCGTTCGCGGTGGCGAGCGTCGTCTGCTCCGCGCCTGTCTTGAGCCCCAGCCGGCGCGCGACGCTCTGGTTGATCACGCAGTAGCTGGCGCCGGTGTCGAGGAGGAAGAGGCCGTTCACGCTGCCATTGAGCGTGGCGCGGACGAGCCAGCCCCTGCCGTCGCCCTGGAGCGGGACCTCGCGCCCGTCGGCGCGGGCGGGAGCCGCGACGAGCACGGCGGCGAGCCCAAGCAGCGCCAGGGGGCGCCTCATCGCATGGCGCGCGGCTCGGGGGCGGCGCGATGCTCCTCGAGACAGATGCGCACCTTGCGCACCAGGTCGAGGCCGCTGAACGGCTTGGTGATGTAGTAGTTCGCGCCCATCGCGAGGCCCTTCTCGATGTCCGCGGGCGTGGACCGGGCGGTCAGAAAGATGACCGGCAGGTGGCGCGTCGCGGGCTGGGCGCGGATATAGCGCAAGACCTCGTAGCCGTCGACATCTGGCATCATGATGTCGAGGATGACCGCATCGAGCGGCTGTGTCCCGATGATGCCGAGCGCCTCCTGCCCGCCCGGGCACTTGATCGGCTCCATTCCCTCGATGCGCAGCCGCGTCTCCACCAGCTCGGCGATGATGGGGTGGTCCTCCACGATCAGGATGCACGGCTTCCGTTCCGACTCCGACATGGTCATCGCCTCCTCGTCCTCACGCCGGCGCCGTCCGCGCGGCAATCATGACGAGCCTGCTCATCGCTCGCTCGTTCTGGGGAGGATGTCCTGGGGCTTGACGCCCGCCGCCACCATGCGGTCGAAGTACCGGCTGCGCAGCCCGCTCGAGCGGAACTGGCCGTGGACGCGGCCCTCGGGGGTGATCCCCGTCTGCGTGAACTCGAAGAGGTCCTGCAGCTGGATCTGGTCGCCCTCCAAGCCGACGATCTCGCTCACCCGCACGACCTTGCGCGAGCCGTCGGTCAGCCGCGCGGCCTGGACGAACACGTTGACGGCGCAGCCGACCTGCTGCCGGATCGCCTTCACGGGGAGATCGTAGCCGGCCATCAGCACCATCACCTCCAGGCGCTGCAGGCACTCGCGCGGCGAGTTGGCATGGATGGTGGTGAGCGAGCCGTCGTGGCCGGTGTTCATCGCCTGCAGCATGTCGAGCGCCTCGGCACCGCGTGCCTCGCCGACGATGATGCGGTCGGGCCGCATGCGGAGCGCGTTGCGCACCAGGTCGCGCTGCGTGATCTCGCCCTTGCCGTCCAGGTCGGGAGGACGGCTCTCGAGCGGCACCACGTGCGGCTGCTGGAGCTGGAGCTCGGCCGAGTCCTCGACCGTCACCACGCGCTCGTGGTGCGGGATGAAGCTGGTCAGGCAGTTGAGGAGGGTAGTCTTCCCGGCACCCGTGCCGCCCGAGATGATGACGTTGAGGCGCCCCTGGATGACGGCCGCCAGGTAGCGCACCATCTCTGGCGTGAGGGCGCCGAAGGCGAGCAGGTTGTCGATGCGGTAGGGCTCCCGCCCGAAGCGACGGATCGAGAGGCAGGGTCCGCGCACCGCGAGCGGCGCGACGATGGCGTTCACGCGCGAGCCGTCGGGCAGCCGCGCGTCCACCATCGGCGACTCGCGATCGACGCGCCGGCCGACCGCCGACACGATGCGGTCGATCACCTGCATCAGGTGCGCCTCGTCGCGGAACTTGACGTCGGTGAGCGCGAGCCGCCCCTGCTTCTCGATATAGACGGCGTCCGGACCGTTCACCAGGATGTCGGAGACGTCGGCATCCTTGAGGAACGAATCCAGCGGGCCGAGCCCGAAGACCTCGTAACCGACCTCCTCGATCAGCCGCTCGCGCTCGAGCCCCGAGAGCTCGGGCGAATCGGCCTGCAGGACACGCTCGAGCGTGGCGCGAATGTGCTCCTCGGCCTGTGCGCTGTCGAGCGAGGCGAGCGCCACCAGGTCGAGGCGCTCGAGGAGCTGGCGGTGCACGCGCAGCTTGAGGTCCTTCATCTGCTGGCTCGGAGAGGCGGGCGCGCTCCTGCGCGGCGCGGGGATGGTCCCGGTCGGCATGCTCATCGCTCAGGCCCTCCGTTCCGCGGCCGCGAACAAGCGGCGGAAGCCCTTCAGCACGGGGCTCTCCGGCGGGGGCGCTGCACCCCCGACCAGCGCGGCGATCGCGCGCTGCAGCGCGGCGCCACCCTTCACCTCGTCGAGCGGGAGCCCGCCGTTGACGGCCGTGTACACGGCCGCGTCGTCGCGGGGGAGGAGGGTCCGGATGGGGAGCCCGAGGGTCTTTGCCGCCTCCGCGGGGGCGACCTCCCACGAGCGGTTGGCGTGCTTGTTGACCACGATCTCGACCGTGCTCTCGAGCTCGACGCCCTCCTCCCGCAGCCAGGCGAGCGCGCGCATCGTGGCGCGCAGCGCCGGCAGGGTGAGCTCGGTCACAAGGAAGATGCGATCGGCGTTGGTGAGCGCCGCGCGCGTCGCGTCGAGCGGGGCCGGGGTCGTGTCGAGGAGCACCACCTGGTGGGTGGCGTCGAGGAGCTTCAGGATGGCGAGCGTCTGCTCGCTGGTGAGCGGGAGCGGCGCCTCGCCCGGCAGCGGCACGGGGGCGGCGATCAGCTCCAGGCCCGAGCGGTGGCGGATCATCGTCGCCTGCAGAAAGACGGGGTCGAGCCGCTTGGCGGCGGCGATGTCGCGCAGCGTGTAGCTCGGGTTCAGGTTCAAGAAGAGCGCCAGGTCGCCGGAGAGGAGGTCGAGGTCCAGGAGCACCGTCTGGCGCCCCGCCGCCTGCAGCGCGATCCCCAGGTTGGCGACCAGGGTGGTCACGCCGACGCCGCCCCTGGCGCCGTATGCCACCCAGAACTGGGCGTGCTGCGCGCCGCCGTTCGCCTTCGACACGCGGCGGAGCGCAGAGACCTTGATGCAGACTTTCATCAGCGCATTGGCGTCGAGCGGCAGAGGGAGAAACTCGTCCGCGCCCGCACGCAGCGCCCTGACGATCGTCTCGGACCGCTCGTCCGTCGACACCGCCAGGACCTGGGTCGCCGGGGCGCTCTTGTGCACCTCCTCGATCACCGCCAGGCCGGGCGACGGGTCCTCGCCCAGGAGCACGATGGCGAGGTGCGGCTCGCGGATGTCGTTCAGCTCGAGCGAGCCGAGCTGGTAATCGAGCTCGCGTGCCGTCACCGCGAAGCCGGGGATGCGCGCGAGCAGCGCCACCACCGCGCTGGAGACGGCCGGATCGGTGCTGAGGCAGAGGGCGTGCAGGGGTTCGTCCATCACTCTCCCGTTCACGAGATGCCGTAGCGCGACAGCTTGCGGTACAGCGTACGCCGCGAGAGGCCGAGCCGGCGCGCCGCCTCCACGCGCTTGCCCCCCGAGGCCTGCAGCGCACGTACGATCTGCTCCCGCTCCGCTGCGCGCAGGCTCAGGTCGGGCATCTCGGGCCCGTCGTCGAGGAGCAGCGGACGGACCTCGAAGAGGTGCGGCGGCAGGCTCTCGGGCACGATCACGCTCGATTTGCAGACCACCATCGCGCGTTCGATCACGTTGGCGAGCTCGCGCACGTTGCCGGGCCAGGAATAGCGGGCGAGGATGTCGAACACCTCGGGGGCGGCGCCGCTCATGGTGCGGCCCAGCCGCTGGTTGAAGATGCCGACGAAGTGGTGGACGAGCGGCTCGATGTCGTCGGTGCGGCTGCGCAGCGGCGGGAGGTGGATGGCGCCCACGTTCAGGCGGTAGAAGAGGTCGTCGCGGAAGGTCGCCTCGCGCACCATGTCGGCGAGGTCGCGGTTGGTGGCGGCGATCACCCGGATGTCGATGTGCACGGGGTCGGGCGAGCCGATGCGCTTGATCTCCCGGTTCTCGAGGACGCGCAGCAGCTTCACCTGCACGGCGACCGGCAGCTCGCCGATCTCGTCGAGGAAAATGGTGCCGCCGTGGGCCGCCTCGAAGAGGCCCTTGCGGTCCCGGTCCGCGCCCGTGAACGCGCCGCGCACGTGCCCGAAGAGCTCGCTCTCGAGCAGCGTGGGCGCGAGGGTCGTGCAGTTGCAGACCACGAAGGGGCGGTCGCGGAGCGGCGAGAGGCTGTGGAGCGCGCCTGCGACGAGCTCCTTGCCGGTCCCGCTCTCGCCCATCACGAGCGCGGTGGTGGGATAGCGCGCCAGGCGCTCGATGAAGGCGAACACCGACAGCATCTGCGCCGAGCGCGCGACCATGCCCTCGAAGGTGACGCAGCCCTGCAGGCGCTGCTCGAGGATGCGCGTGCGGTGCTGGAGCTGGTGCTTCTCGAGCACCGTCTGCAGCACGCGCTCGAGACGGCGGAAGTCGATCGGCTTCTCGACGTAGTCGGCGGCGCCGAGCTGGATCGCCTCGACCGCGTCCTTGACCGACGAGTAGGCGCTCATGAGGACGAGCTGGATGTCCGGATCCTGCTCCTTCACGTGCCGCAGCAGATCGAGCCCGCTCATGCCGGGCATGCGCACGTCGGAGAGGATCACGTCGATCGGCTCCTCGCCGAGCAGCTCGAGGGCACGCGGCGCGCCGTCGGCGATCTTCACGCGGAAGCCCTTCTCGCCGAGGAAGAGCTCGAGGATCTTCCGGATGTCCGGATCGTCCTCGACCACCAGGATCTTGGCTTGCTCCACCGGGCCGACGGCGGCGATGGCTTGGGAGTGGCTCATGTGGCTGGCGCCCTGGTGTGCCGTCCGTCGCCGTCCGGCCCCCGGGGTGTGTCAGCCGTGACGCAAAGGGCGTGCCGGCCGGCCGCCGCGGCGCCCCGACACGGGCACTTCTGACACGCGGGGTGGAAAAGGCGAGCACGGCCGCGGCACATCCCCCGGGCGGCGGGCGCGCGCGGCCCGCGGTGCGGCGCGAGGTGGGAGCGCCGGCGGCGTCATGCGATTGACTGCGGCGTTCAAATCTCGCCTCTCTGGGTCGCAGGCCCGGCCGCTCAGCCGCCGCTCAGCGCCCCCGCGAGGCGCAGGATGTCCTCGGTCAACCCGCGCTTGCGCGCCAGGTCGTGGATCGCCTTCCACGCCAACTTGCTCGGCTCGGCATGCGCGTTCTCCCAGCGGTTCACGGTCGAGACGGTGACCGCGATCTCGTGCGCGAACTCTTCCTGCGTCATGCTGAGCTTCTGGCGGAGCGTGCGGATCAGGTTGCCGGGGTTCTCGTCCATGTCCGTGCCGGGCAGCAAGTGACGTGCCACCCCCGTACGCAGAGCGCGGTGCGGATTCCCCGGGCTAGGCTGTGAGGGCTGCGGCGCAAAATTGGTCCCTCCGATGCAGAATCGTCGCCGGCTTCCGGCCGGCACGCGGCCGTGGTAGGGAGCGGACATGCCTCGCGCGCGCTCGCTCTCGTGGGCGTTCGGCGCACTCGGGCTCGTCGTCGCCGCGAGAGTGCCAGCCGCGGAGACCACCCCGCTCTCGCCGGAGGAGACCGTCCGGCGGTACCTGCAGGCCCTCAAGGACGGAAGGTTCGACGCCGCCTACGACCTGGTCTCCAAGGCGATGAAGCAGGGGAAGGACCGCGAGGTCTGGGTGAAGGAGCAGAAGACCGGCATGGCGTTCGCGGACGTCAAGATCTTCGAGTTCCATGTCCATCCCGGCAAGGTCGAGGGCGCCACGGCCTGGGTGCCGAACGTCCTCTCCTCCCAGGACCGCTTCGTGAACCAGCTCGGGCTCACCGAGTACGAGCTCTACACCCTCCTCAAGGAGGATGGCGCCTGGAAGGTCGACCGCCAGGTGATCGTGGAGCCCAAGGACGTCTCCAAGTGGTTCCCTAAGGCGGATGCCGGGGGAGGCTCGTCCCATTGACATCTCGAGAGAGGGTCTGTTAGGCGCCCGTCGACGGGACGCGGTTCCCGCGCCCCGGGGGAGGGGCCGCATGCGTCGCTGGATCATCCCGGGAGGGGCCACCCTCCTCGCGCTCGTGCTCGGATGCCATCACGAGGTCGAGATGGTGCCGCTCGCCCAGCGCACCATCTACGTGACCGACCGCTTCTACGACGTGCAAGCGCTCAGCAAGGACCGCGCCTTCGTCGTCGGCTACAACGGCAAGATCCTCGAGACGACCGACGGTGGCCGGAGCTGGACCGCGCGTCCGAGCGGCACCGAGCTGGCGCTCTATGCCGTGCGCTTCACCGACGACCAGCACGGCTTCATCTCGGGGCAGGACGGCCTCATCCTGCATACCGCCGACGGCGGCAAGAGCTGGCAGCAGCAGGAGTCGAACGCGTTCTTCGAGGACAAGGACGGCTCCAGGCAGCCGCTCTACCTCTTCGCGCTCTACGCCCTCGACGCCGACCACGCCTGGGCGGCGGGCGACCGCTCGATCCTCACCTCGACGAGCGACGGGGGCAAGACGTGGCGCGCGCGCAAGGTGGAAATGGAAGCCGACATCTCCGGCGGCGAGAGCCTCGCGGCGGCCGATCCCATCCTCTACGACGTGAAGTTCACGGACGCGAAGAACGGCTGGATCGTGGGCGAGTTCGGCAAGATCATGCACACGGCGGACGGCGGCGAGACGTGGCACGAGCAGGAGAAGACGCTGATGGAGGGCACGGGGATCTTCGATCCGCTCGACCTCCCGACGCTCTACGGCGTGCACATGATGGACGCGCAGCGGGGTGTGGCGGCGGGCATCGAGGGACACATCGCGCGCACCAACGACGGCGGGCAGCGGTGGACGTTCGATCAGATCGAGGTCGACTATCCACTCGTCGATCCGCTCTTCCGCCCGATCGAGCTCCCGAGCGGGGCGGGCTGGGCAGTGGGCGCCGCGGGCGAGGTGGTGCGGCGGCAGGCGGGCGAGACGGCGTGGCACCGGGCCAAGCTCGGACAGGACGTGCTCACCTGGCTGCGCGGGCTCAGCTTCTCCGACGAGAAGAACGGCTGGCTCGTCGGCGGATACGGGCTGATCTATCGCACCACCGACGGCGGCAAGACCTGGCTGCCGTCACAGGGCTGAGACGGGAGAACTCCCATGAGCAGCGGAACCACGAGCGAAGAGGACAAGCGAGCACTCTACTGGCTGGGCGAGCGGCTGATCGACTACCGCCACCCGGTCATGATCGTGGTGCTCATCGTCACGGGGTACTTCGCGTGGCTGAGCTTCCAGCTGAAGCTCGAGACGAGCTTCGGCGACCTCCTCCCGCAGAGCCACCCCTTCGTCCAGGTCCACAACAAGTACGCCGGCACGTTCGGCGGCGCCAACAACATCCAGCTGATGGTCGAGGTGAAGGACGGCGACATCTTCACGGTCTCGACCCTCGATCGCATCTACAAGATCACGGAGGAGATGGACCGCGTCTACGGCGTGAACCACAACCAGATCGACTCGATCGGCCACCGCACGACTCGCTACCTCCGCGCCCAGGCGGGCGGGTTCCTGAAGGCCGAGCCAGTGATGATCCAGATGCCGAAGACGGCAGACGACGCGGCCAACATCAAGCGCATCGTCCACAACACCGAGAGCATCTACGGCATCCTCGTCTCGCTCGACGACCGGGCCGCCCTGGTGCGCGCCAACTTCATCGAAGCACGCCTCGATCACCGCCGCACCTTCACCGAGATCAACGAGCGGGTCATCGCGCCCTTCGAGAAGGGCTGGATCGGTGCGCTCATCAGGGGCCGGGACGCGTTCAAGGGCGAGACCTCGGCGGCCGCGGCGGTGGACACCGTCTACCGCGACACGGCGGCGGCCAGGGCCGGGCTCAAGGTGGGGGACATCATCGTGTCGGTCAACGGGAAGCCGGTGGCGGACCGGGTGGAGCTGGCGGCGGAGATCCAGAAGTACAAGCCCGGGACGACCGTCAGGCTCGGCGTGAAGAGCGGCGAGGAAACCAGAGACGCCCAGCTCACCATCCCCGAGCCCGACCTCGAGTTGTACGTCGCCGGCGAGCCGCGCCTCTACGGCTGGGTCTACAGCTACGCGAGCGACGTGTTCTGGATCCTCACCGTCACCTACTGCTTCGAGTGGATCTTCCGTTGGATGTACTTCCACGACTGGCGCGGAGCGCTGCGCCCGACGCTCACCGGGCTCATCGCCGCCTTCTGGGGCCTCGGCTTCGTACACATCATCGGCTTCGCTCTCGACCCGCTCATCCTGGTGATGCCCTTCCTGGTGACGGCCCGCGCCGTGAGCCACGCCATCCAGATGCACGACCGCTACTACGAGGAGTTCGAGCGCCACGACTGGAACCAGCGGAAGGCGATCGTGGCGGCCTTCGCCGAGCTCTTCATCCCGACCTTCGCCGGGGTGGTGACCGACGCGCTCGGCGTGCTCGTCATCATCCTCGTGCCGATCGTCATGCTGCGCAACCTGGCGATCGTCATCTCGTGGTGGATCCTCGCCATCACCGTCGCCGAGCTGCTGCTGAACCCGATCGTGTACTACTACCTGCGGGCCCCCGACCCCGAGGTCGTGCTGGCGCGCGACAAGGGGTGGTACAAGGCGCTCATCAACCGCGTCACGGACTGGAACCTCTCGTCGCTCGGCAAGGGGACGACCATGGTGTTCTGGCTCGGGCTGACGGCGGTGGGCGCGTTCCTCATGCGCGGCCTGATCGTCGGCGACCCGACCTCGGCCTCGCCCCTGGTGTGGAGCGACTCGCCCTACAACGTCTCCCACGCCCACATCCAGGACAAGTTCGGCGGAGTGGAGCCTCTGATCGTCGTCGCCGAGGGCAAGGACCGCGACGCCATGAAGGACCCCAAGGTGCTGCGCACCATGGAGAACTTCCAGCGCTACCTCGAGCGCGACCGGGACGTGGGCTACAGTTTCTCGCTCACCGACATCCTGCGTGCGGTCAACATGGTCTTCCACGAGCTCGAGCCGAAGTGGGGCGTCATCCCCAACAACTCGCGCGACGTGGCGCAGACCTTCTTCATCTTCTTCTCCGGCTCGCCGCCGACCGAGACGGCGAAGTACGTGGACCCGAGCTACACCACCTCGCACGTGACCTTCTTCGCCCGCAACCACAAGGGCGACAACATCGCGCGCATCATCCAGGAGTGCAAAGACTTCATCGCCAGGCCCGAGAACAACATGGACGGGAAGGCGACCTTCAAGCTTGCCGGCGGGCTCATCGGGGTGCTCGCGGCGGCCAACGAGGAGCTCGTGCGCAACGACCTGCTCATGAACTTCCTCGGCTTCTTCACGATCTACGTCATCGTCCTGTTCAGCTACCGCTCGTGGGTCGCCGGCCTCTACCTCCTGGCGCCGCTCTTCATCTCGAACATCCTCATCAACGCAGCCATGGCGGTGTTCGAGATCGGCATCAACGTGAACACGCTCCCGCTGGTCACGGTCGGCGTCGGCTTCGGGATCGACTACGGTCTCTACATCCTCTCCCGCATCATCGAGGAGATCCGGGTCAACAACAACCTCGACCTCTCCATCCGCGAGGCGCTCGTGACCTCGGGCAAGGCGGTGAGCTTCACGGCGGTCTGCATGATCGGCGGCACGGCGCTGTGGACGTTCTCGAACATCCGCTTCAACGCCGTCATGGGCGGGCTGCTGGCGGTGTGGATGGGCGTCAGCTTCATCTGCTCCGAGACACTGCTGCCGGTGATGATCTCGTACTTCCGCCCCGGCTTCATCCTGCGCGAGGGGGGGAAGGCGTCGCGGCGCCCGGTGGTCCAGGCGCAGGCCGCGGCGGTCAGCTAGGGAGGCCGCGATGACGCTGTGGGAATCGGTCATCATCGTCACGGTGTTCAGCATCGCCGTCATCGTCATGGACGAGATCATCCACGCGCGGCGGCGCAAGCGGCGCGAGCGCGAAGGGGCGGCGCGGGTGGGGCACTAGGCGAGGGCCGCGGCGGGGCGTCGGCGGCGTGCCGCCGGCGCTCCCGCGTCCTCGGCCACGCGCGCGCCCGTCGGCCGCAGCGTCCCCCCGCACAGCTGCCGGCGCGTGCGGGCCTGCGGAGGTCGCGGCGGCGGCACCCGGCCGACACCGGCCGCTGCACGGCGGCGCCCATCATCGAGCGCGGTTGCGCGGCTCCGCGCAGCGGCTATTGAGTGGCGGTGAGGCCTTGAGCCGGGCGGCATTAGCGTGATCAGCGTCGAGCACCTGACCAAGTACTACGGGACGACCTGCGCGGTGGACGACGTGTCGTTCACCATCGGGCGGGGCGAGGTGGCGGCGCTGCTCGGGCCGAACGGCAGCGGCAAGAGCACGCTGATGCGCGTGCTGACCGGCTACTTCCCACCCACCGCCGGGAGGGTGTGCATCGACGGGGCGGACGTCGCCGAGCAGCCGGCGGCCGCCCGGCGGCGCATCGGCTATCTCCCCGAGCAGGTCTCCCTCTATCCGGAGCTGACGGTGCGCCGCTACCTGGCCTTCGTGGCCGAGGTGAAGGGGCTCGGCGGGCGCGCGCGCCGCGCCGCGGTGGCCGATGCCATCGCGCGGTGCGGCCTCGCCGAGGTCGCCGATCGCCTGGCCGGCAAGCTGTCGAAGGGGTATCGCCAGCGGGTCGGGCTCGCGCAGGCGCTGGTCGGGGACGCGGACGTGCTCGTGCTCGACGAGCCGACCGTCGGCCTCGACCCGATGCAGACGGTCGAGATGCGGGCGCTGCTGCGTACGCTCGCCGGGCGTACGATGCTCCTCTCGACGCACATTCTCTCCGAGGCGGCCGCCCTGTGCTCGCGCATCGTGATCCTCTCCCGCGGGCGGCTGGTGGCGGTCGACACGCCGGAGGGCCTGGCCCAGCGCCTGGCGGGCCTGGCACAGCTCGCTGTGCGCGTGGACGGTCCCGCCGATACGGTGGCCGCCGCGCTCGGCACGCTGCCGGGCGTCGTGCGGGTGGAGCGCCGTCGGCCGGACGGCCTCGCGGGCACTCCCTTCGCACTCTTCGCGCACGATCCCGAGCCGGTGCAGCGGGCGCTCGGCGCCGCGATGGTGGCGCGCGGCTGGACGCTCCTCGAGGTGCGGGCGAGCCCGCCCACCCTCGAGGATCTGTTCGTCCACCTGGTCGGGTCGGCGGATCGGCCCGGGAGCTAGAGCGTGCGGAGCTTCGTCGCGCTCTTTCGCAAGGAGCTGCGCTCCTACTTCGGCTCGCCGCTCGTCTATCTCGTGGCGGCCGCCTTCCTCGCCTACACCGGATACTACTTCCACTCGGATCTCATCTACTTCATCACCTTCGGCTTCGGCCTGAACATCATGGAGAACTTCTGGCAGATCCTGCTCATCGACATCCGCCTGGTGCTGATCTTCGCCATTCCGCTCCTCACCATGCGCCTCCTCGCCGAGGAGCGCCGGCTCGGGACGCTCGAGCTGCTGCTCACCTACCCGCTCGGCGACCGCGCCATCGTGGCCGCGAAGCTGGGCGCCTGCCTGGTGGTGATCGGCGCGCTCCTCGGCGGGACGCTCGTCTATCCGGCGTGGGTGTACCACGTCCAGCCCTTCGCCCTGAAGCCTCTCGTCGCCGGGTACCTGGGGCTCATCCTCTTCTCGCTCGCGTGCGCGTCGTACGGCCTGTTCGTCTCCTCGCTCACCGACAGCCAGGTGCTGGCGGGGTTTCTCACCGCGCTGCCGCTCCTGCTCCTCTGGCTGCTCTCCTGGAACGAGGCCGCCAGCGCGGCCGGGACGCTGCCCGTGGTGCGCGCCATCTCGCTCTTCAACCACTTCCAGCCCTTCTCGGTCGGGCTGGTCGAGCTACGCGACGTCTTCTACTTCGCCTTCGTGGCCGGCCTCTTCGTGTGGGCCACGCTGCGCGTGCTCGAGGCGCGCCAGTGGCGGGGCCGGCGATGAGGGTCGGTGCGCAGCGGCTGCGCATCGTGCTGGCCGTGCCGGCCCTGTTCGGCATCTTCCTCCTCGGCCAGGCGATCCTCGACCGGCGGGCGTGGCGGCTCGATCTCACAGCCGAGCGCCGCTACACCCTCTCCGACCAGGGGCGCAAGATCCTGGATGGCCTCGCCGCCGACGTCCACGTCGTGGCCTTCCTGCGCGCGCAGGACCCGCGCAACCTCTTCATCCGCGACCTCCTCCGGCAGGTGACGGCGCGCAGCCCGCGGGTGCACGTCGAGTACCTCGACGTCAACCGCAGCCCGGCGCTGGCCCGGCAGTACGGGGTCGACTCGTACGGCGCGCTGGTGGTCGAGAGCGAGGGCCGCCGGCGGGTGTTCTCCAACCCCCGCGAGGAAGTGCTCATGGCAGCCCTCCTCCAGGTGACCCGCCAGGAGCGGAAGACGGTCGGCTGGGTCCTCGGGCACGGCGAGGGCGACCCGAACAGCACGGACCGGCGCGAGGGCTACTCGACCGCGCGCGTGGTCCTCGAGCAGGAGTACTACGAGGTCCGCCCGGTGTCGCTCATCGGCGACGACGTGCCGGTCGAGACCGCCGTGCTCGTCATCGCCGGCCCGCGCAAGAGCTTCCTCTCCGAGGAGCTGACCGTCCTCGACCGCTACCTCCAGCGCCCTGGCCAGGCGCTCATCATGCTCGACCCGCTGCGGGCGCCCGAGCTGGCCGCCTTCCTCCACCGCTATGACGTCTCGCTCCCGCCCGACGTGGTGGTCGATCCCGAGGCGCGTCTCTACGGCGGCGAGCTGCTCACCATGCAGGTCCCCTTCGCGCGCGGTGATCACCCCATCCTGGGGCCGCTCGACGCGCCGCCCGTCTTCTCGCTCACGCGCTCGGTCAACGTGCTCCCCGACGACGCCGGCACGGTCAACGCGGTCGGCTTCCTGCGCACCAGCCCGGCGAGCTGGGCGACGACGGACACGGGCGTCCTGCGCCACGGGTCGCCCGCCTTCGAGGCCGGGCGTGACCGCTCCGGGCCGGTGACGGTCGGGCTCGAGGTCGCCTTCCGCGCCCTCACGCCGCCGGGCGCGGAGCCGCAGCAGGGGCGCCTCATCGTCTACGGCAACGCGGAGTTCGCCAACAACTTCTTCATCGAGTACCTCGGCAACAAGGATCTGTTCGCGAACACGGTCAACTGGCTGGCGCGCGATCCGCAGGGGCTCTCGCACCGGCCCCGGCGCCAGGAGCTCGGCGTGGAGCAGTTCTACGTCTCGAACGAGCAGGGGAACGCGATCTTCTGGGGCACCGCCGTCGTCGAGCCGGCCCTCTTCGCCGCGCTCGGGCTGGCGCTCGCCGCCTGGCGGCGGCGGGGCTGACCATGCGCTGGCGGCAGGTGGCGCTGCTCTACCTCGTGCTCGCCGCCCTGGCGGGCGAGTACTGGTTCGTCGAGGGGCGTATGGAGCCGCCGGCCCGCACGGAGGCCCCCGCGCCGCCATCCTTCCTCCGGCTGGACCCCGCAACGCTGCGCGAGGTCCGGCTGGTGCGCGGCAGCCGGACCGTCGTCTCGCGGCGCGAGGGGGCGGGGTGGACGATCGTCGAGCCCGCGGGGGCGCCCATCGCCCCGGACCTGATCGCCGCGTTCGCGAACGCCCTCGCCGATGCGACCGAGATCGCCCGCGTCGGAGGGGCGGACGCAGACGCGGACACCTACGGGCTCGGCCAGCAGGCGGCCAGGGTTGAAGTGGTCTGCACGAGCGGCGACCGGCTCGAGGTCACCATCGGCGGGCCGAATCCGACCGGCACCGCCGTTTACGCGCGGCGTCGAGGGACCCCGGACGTGGTCCTGATCGGACGGAACGTGCGCTACTACGAGGATCTCATCTTCCAGGCCCTGTCGGCGGACCGTGTCCCGGCCGCGGAGGCGGGGGCGCCGATCGGCGGCTAGGAGTCTCTGTCGGGGTAACCACGGCAGCCTAGGTTGACGTTCGGACATTGGGCGAGGTAGGAGCCAGGCTGACCCCGAGCCCCCCAACCCGTAGCGACGGCAGAGGAGAGCCGACCATGTCGAAGAAGCCCGGCTGGTGGCTGGCGCTGGCGGGCGCCGCCACGTTCGCGCTCGCGATCCTTCCCTTCACCGCGCGCGCCGACGTCGTACCCGGCGACCGGATCACCGAGCAGAACATCGACAAGGTCAAGGATCTCATCTCGCCCGGGATGGAGTGGTGCATCAAGCACGGCTGGCCGATGACCATCGGCGAGACCAAGCGGGTCGAGTGGCCGAAGGCGTACAAGGAGGCGACCGAGAAGTACGCGAGCCAGGTGAAGCTCACGCCCGATGGTCTCAACGTCCTCAACTACGTCGCCGGGCTGCCCTTCCCGAACGTCGACACCAAGGACCCGCAGGTCGCGCTCAAGATCATGTGGAACTGGAGCTACAACCACCTGACCACCGACGACGTCGACCTGCGCAACTTCGATGCCGACACGGGGGCGATCGCCGACCACGGGCCGCTCACGGTGGAGCGCCACTTCCTGCTCGACCACTTCCGCCGCCTCTTCTGGACCGGCCGGCTCTACGTCGATCCCAAGCCCGACAAGCCGAACCCCAACGGCTACCGCGCCCAGCAGGGCCTCTACCCGATCCTCGAGCCGTTCGACTTGAAGGGCGTGGGCGCGCTCGGCAACCGCTACATCTCCTCCGAGAAGCAGGACGACTCGTGGCTCTACCTGCCGTCACTCCGGCGGGTGCGCCGCCTCTCCACCGCGCAGCGCTCGGACGCGCTCTTCGGGCAGGACACCGACGTCGACAGCTACTACGGCTACAGCGGCCACATTGCCTGGATGGACTTCAAGTACCTGGGCGATCGCGACCTCCTGAGCTGCTACCACGCGAAGAACTACCCGGTGAAGTGGAACGACAAGGTCGACTGGGCATTCGACGAGACGTGGGAGAAGCGCCGGGTGTACGTCATCGAGGGCATCTCCAAGCTCCCGCAGTACGCCTACGGCAAGCGCGTCATCTTCGTCGACAAAGAGGCCTGGATCATCCCGTACTCCGACATCTACGACCGCTCCGGCGAGCTCTGGAAGGTCTGGGTCAACGACGTGAGCTTCCGCCCGAAGGCCTTCGAGGGCGCCAACGTGATCGACTACGGGGAGGACCGCGGCTTCATCCCGGCGATCGTCATGGTGGACATGCAGCTCGAGCATGCGACCAAAGCCTCGCTCCCGAGCCACCGCTTCCCGGGGGAGCAGGGCTGGTACTTCAACCAGAGCGAGAAGGCGGGCGTCACCGACGACTGGTTCACGGTGGCCGCGCTGGTGAACGCCGGACACTAGAGCGGAGCGTCGGGGATGTCGCCACCCGGGGCCGCCAGGCGATCGGCCGGCGGTCCGGGCGTTTCCAGCCGAGGGAGGGCGAATCGATGACCACGACACGGAGGCTCGCCGCCGCGCTCGCCGTCGTGCCCGTGCTGCTCGCGGCGCCCGGGCGCGCCGACGTCGCGATCGGGGACAGGATCACCGAGGCGAACATCGACAAGGTGAAGGAGCTGATCTCGCCCGGGATGGAGTGGTGCATCAAGCACGGCTTCCCGATGACCATCGGGGCGACCAAGGCGGTGGAGTGGCCACGTGCCTACAAGGAGGCGACCGAGAAGTACGCCGCGCAGGTGAAGCTGTCGCCCGACGGCCGCACGATGCAGAACTACGTCGCCGGCCAGCCCTTCCCCAATCCCGACGCGAAGGACCCGCAGTTCGTCATCAAGGTCATGTTCAACTACGACTACGGGTACGTGAACGGCCTCGACGACACCGACCTGCGGAACTTCGACGCCGACACCGGGTCCATCGCCGACCATGGGCCGATGACGATCGAGCGCCACTTCCTCCTCGACCACTTCCGCCGCCTGTTCTGGAACGGGCGCCTGTACGTCGACCCCAAGCCGGAGAAGCCGAACCCCAACGGCTACCGCGCGCAGCAGGGCCTCTACCCGGTGCTCGAGCCCTTCGACCTGAAGGGCGTGGGCGCGCTCGGCAACCGCTACCTCTCCCCGGACAAGCAGGACGACTCGTGGCTCTACCTGCCGTCACTGCGGCGGGTCCGTCGCCTGTCCACCGCGCAGCGCTCCGACGCGCTCTTCGGCCAGGACACCGACGTCGACAGCTACTACGGCTATGCGGGCCAGGTCGGCTGGATGGACTGGAAGTACCTCGGCGAGCGCGACCTGCTGGGCATCGTCCACGCGCAGCACTACCCGGTGAAGTGGCACGAGAAGGTCGACTGGGCCTTCGACGAGGTGTGGGAGAAGCGGCACGTCTACGTGCTCGAGGGCATCTCGAAGCTGCCGCAGTACGCCTACGGCAAGCGCGTGCTCTTCATCGACAAGGAGACCTGGGGCATCCCCTACACCGACATCTACGACCGCTCCGGCGAGCTGTGGAAGATCTGGATCAACGACGTGGGCTTCCGCAAGAAGGCCTTCGAGGGCGCGGGGGTGCTCGAGTACGAGGACGAGCTGCCCTTCGCGCCCGCGATCGTGATGGTGGACATGCAGCTCGAGCACGCGACCAAGGCGGCGCTCCCGAGCCACCGCTTCCCGGGCGAGCAGGGCTGGTACTACCACCAGGGCGACAAGGCCGGCGTCGTCGACGAGTGGTTCACGGTCGCGGCGCTCGTGAACGCGGGGCACTGATCGCGAAGGAGCCGAAGATGACGAGAAGACCCGGCGTGGCGGTCGCGGTGGCGCTCGGCGTCGCGCTGCTCGGGCTGGCGGCGCGCGCGGAGGTCGCACCCGGCGACAGGATCACCGATCAGAACATCGACAAGGTGAAGGACCTGATCTCGCCCGGCATGGAGTGGTGCATCAAGCGCGGCTTCCCGATGACGATCGTGGAGCCGAGGCGCATCGAGTGGCCGAAGGCCTACAAGGAGGCCACCGAGAAGTACTCCGGCCAGGTGAAGCTCGCGCCCGACGGCCTCAGCGTGCAGAACTTCGTCGCCGGCCAGCCTTTCCCGGACCTGGATCCGAAGGATCCGCAGATCGCGCTCAAGATCATGTGGGACTACGAGTACAAGTTCAACCCGACCGACGATCTCGATCTGCGGAACTTCGACGCCGACACGGGCGCCGTCGCCGACCACGGCCCGATGAGCATCGAGCGGCACTTCCTCCTCGACCACCTGCGCTCGCAGTTCTGGACCGGCCGCCTCTACGTCGACCCCAAACCCGAGAAGCCGAACCCGAACGGCTACCGGAGCCAGCTCGGGCTCTACCCGGTCCTCGAGCCGTTCGACCTGAAGGGCGTGGGCGCGGTCGGCCAGCGCTACATCGACCCCACGAAGCAGGACGACTCGTGGCTCTATCTGCCCTCGCTCCGCCGCGTGCGCCGCCTCTCCACCGCCCAGCGCTCGGACGCGCTCTTCGGCCAGGACACCGACGTCGACAGCTACTACGGCTACGCCGGCCACGTCGCCTGGATGACCTGGAAGTTCATCGGCGAGCGCGAGCTGCTCGGCACCATGCACGCGCGGCACTACCCCGTGAAGTGGGACGACAAGACCGACTGGGCCTTCGACGACGTGTGGGAGAAACGCAAGGTGTGGGTGGTGGAGGGCGTCTCCAAGCTGCCGCAGTACGCCTACGGCAAGCGCGTCATCTTCATCGACAAGGAGGCGTGGGTGGTCCCGTACTCCGACATCTACGACCGCTCGGGCGAGCTGTGGAAGATCTGGATCAACGACTGGAGCTTCAAGAAGAAGGCCTTCGACGGCGCGGGCGTGATCGAGTACCCGGACGACATCGGGTTCCAGCCCTCCATCGTCATGGTGGACATGCAGCTCGAGCACGCGACCAAGGCGGCGCTCCCGAGCCACCGCTTCCCGGGCGAGCAGGGCTGGTACTTCAACCAGGGCGAGAAGGCAGGGATCTCCGACGAGTTCTTCACGGTGGCCGCGCTCGTGAACGCAGGGCATTGACGTGCTGCGGGCGCGGGGGCGCCGGCTCCGCTTCGATTCGGCGCCGCTCGGCGCCGGAGCTCTGGCCGCCCGTCGCGCTCGGCGCCTCATAGGCGCTGCGCCGGCGCCCCCGCGCCCGCATGAAGCGCCGCGGCGACAGCGCGGCCGGCGTTCAGTGGGGCTTCCGGCAGCGCGGGTCGCCGTGGCGGGCGTGGTGGCGCTCGTCTTCGGCGGGGCAGCACGGGCGGACGTTGCAGCGGGGGACCGCATCACCGAGGCGAACGTCGAGCAGGTGCGGGAGCTGATCTCGCCCGGGCTCGAGTGGTGTGTTCGGCACGGGTTCCCGCTCACCGTCGGCGAGAGCCGGCGCATCGAGTGGCCGCGCGCCTACCGGGAGGCGACGGAGCGGTACTCGGGCCAGGTGCGGCTCGCCGCCGACGGGGTGACGCTGCGCGACTACGTCGCGGGGCTGCCTTTCCCCTTCATCGACGCGAAGGACCCGCAGGTCGCGGTCAAGATCATGTGGAACTACGACCACAACTTCTTCGCGACCGACGACCTCGATGCGCGCAACTTCGACGCCGACACCGGGGCGATCGCGGACCACGGCCCGATGACGGTCGAGCGTCACTTCTTGATCGATCACTTCCGGCGCCTCTACTGGGTCGGGCGGCTCTACGTCGACCCGAAGCCCGAGAAGGCGCCCAACCCGAGCGGCTACGAGCTCCAGCAGGGGCTCTACCCGATCCTCGAGCCCTTCGACGTGAAGGGCGTCGGCTTCGTCAGCTACCGCTACCTGGACGCTGCCAAGCAGGACGACGCCTGGCTCTACCTGCCGGCGCTGCGCCGCGTGCGCCGGCTCTCCACCGCGCAGCGCTCGGACGCGCTCTTCGGGCAGGACACGGACGTCGACAGCTACGGCGGCTACGCGGGGCACATCGCGTGGATGGACTGGCGCTACCTCGGCGAGCGGGATCTGCTCGCGGTGGCGCACGGCCGGCACTTCCCGGTCCAGTGGAACGACAGGGTCGACTGGGCCTTCGACGAGGTGTGGGAGCGGCGGCGCGTGCACGTCGTCGAGGGCGTCTCCAAGCTCTCGCAGTACGCCTTCGGCAAGCGCGTCCTCTTCATCGACAGGGAGGCGTGGGGCATCCCGTACTCGGACATGTACGATCGCGCCGGGGAGCTGTGGAAGATCTGGATCAACGACGTGATGATCCGGAGGAAGATCCTCGACACGCCCGGCGCCGTCGAGTACCCGGACGAGCGCATCTTCGCCCCGGCCATCGTCATGGTCGACGTGCAGCTCGAGCACGCGACCAAGGCCTCCCTCCCGAGCCACCGTTTTCCGGGCGAGCAGGGCTGGTACTTCAACCAGGGCGAGAAGGCGGGGGTGACGGACGACTGGTTCACGGTCGCGGCGCTGGTGAACGCCGGGCATTAGACCCGGGGGGCCCGTCCAGTGCTCGCGCGGCTTCGCCGCGCTCCGCGCTTCCGATGCCCCCCGGACCCCCGTCGCCGCGCGCGGGGCGCGCGGCTCCCCCTCGTGGCCGACTCGCGCCCTTCGGGCGCTCGGGTCGTGCCGACCGCGGCGAAGCCGCGGTCGGCAGACGTGCCGCCCCAGGTTCCAAAGCCTTCATCAACGCTCCATCCGCTCAGCGGCGTCAGGCGGTCCATGCTACGCCGAGACGCCCGGGATCCTTGCGGCACGAGACGGGACCGGCCGCAACGATCCCCGCTCGGGCGTGGCGCGGTCTGGAGGGGACAGCACTCCCTCGGCGGAGGTTGTCACGGGTGGCGCGATCGTAGTACTCGAGCCGGATCATGCCCGGTGCGCTGTCGCGGTTCCGGATGCTGGATCTGTCGCGCCAGCTGCCGGGGCCGTTCTGCTCCATGCTGCTCGCGGACCTCGGGATGGACGTGCTCGCCGTCTACTCGCCCACCGACCCGATGGGCATGGGCATCCCGCTCCTCGGCCGCAACAAGCGGAGCCTGACCCTCAACCTGAAGGTGCCCGAGGGGCGCGCCATCTTCCACCGCCTGGCGCGCGACGCGGACGTGGTGCTCGAGGGCTCGCGGCCCGGGGCGGCGGCGCGCCTGGGGGTCGACTACGAGACGCTCGGGCAGCTGAATCCGCGCCTCGTCTACTGCTCGATCTCCGGCTACGGCCAGGACGGGCCCTATCGCGACCGCGTCGGGCACGACGTCAACTACCTGGGCTTCGCGGGCGTGATCGGGCTGACCGGGCCGGCGGGCGGACCGCCCGTCATCCCGGGCGTGCAGATCGCCGACATCGGCGGGGGCGCGCTCATGGCGGCGGTGGGCATCCTGGCGGCCCTCGCGGCGCGCGAGGAGACGGGCAGCGGGCAGTCCGTCGACATCGCCATGCTGGACGGTGCGCTCGCCTGGCAGGTGGTGAACGTGATGCGCTATCTCGCCGAGAAGCAGGAGCCGGCGCGCGGCGACACCATGCTCACGGGCCACCACCCCTGCTATGCCATTTACGAGACCCGCGACGGCCGCCACGTGACGGTGGGCGCCCTCGAGCCGCACTTCTGGCGCACGCTCTGCGAGCGCCTCGGCATGCCGGAGCTCGTCGAGAAGCAGTTCGCCGAGGGGGCGGAGCGCGAGGACATGTTTCGCCGCCTGCGGGCCCGGTTCCGCGAGAAGACGATGGCCGAGTGGGTCGCGGAGCTGGCCGACCTCGACATCTGCTTCGGCCCGGTGGCGACGCTCGGCGAGGCGCTCGCCGATCGGCAGGTGCGCCACCGCGGCATGGTGGTCGAGCAGGGCGACGGGCGGCGCACGCTCGGCAACCCGGTCAAGCTCTCCGACACGCCGCCCACCATCCGCACGCCGCCCCCGGAGCTCGGCGAGCACACCGACGCCGTCCTCGCCGCGCTTGGGTACTCGCGCGCCGACGTCGCGGGGCTGCGCGCGCGCGGCGTCGTCTGACAGGGGGGATCCAGCCGTCATGCCCGGCATCGTGGCCGCCGCCGCCTGCATCCCGCGCTACCGGCTCCCGCGCGAGCTGATCGCCAGGGAATGGGGCGGGCAGGCGGCCGGCGGCGAGAAGGCGGTCGCCAACCACGACGAGGACAGCCTCACGCTGGCGGTGAACGCCGCGCTCGCGCTGGAGGGGGCGGGCGAGCGGCCCGACGCTGTCTTTTTCGCGACCACCACCTCGCCGTACACGGAGAAGCAGGGCGCCGCGACCATCGCCGCCGTCCTCGACCTGCCGGGCGCGACGCGTACCGCCGACTTCACCGACACGCTGCGCGCCGCCACCTCGGCGCTGCTGGCCGGGCTCGACGCGCTCGCGGGCGGCGCGCGCGGCGTCCTGGTCGCCGCGGGCGAGTGCCGGCTGGGCGAGCCCGACTCGATCGCCGAGCAGAGCTACGGCGATGCGGGCGCGGCGGTGCTCCTCGGCAGGGGGGCGGAGCGCGTCCAGGTGGTCGCCACGCACTCGATCGCGGACGAGTTCCTGGGCACCTGGCGGACGCGGGAGCAGGAATTCCCGAGGAGCTTCCCGGGCGCGTTCGAGGCCCGGTACGGCTACGGCCGCGTCCTCGGCGAGGCGGTGAAGGGCGTGCTCGCGAAGGCGAGGGTCCCGCCCCAGGACCTCGCCACGGTCATCCTGCCCACCCCCAACCTCCGCGCGCCGCAGGCCGTCGCCAAGGCGCTCGGCCTCGATGCGAAGCGGCAGCTCCAGGACGGCTTCTGGACGACGGTCGGCGACACGGGCGCGGCGCAGCCGCTCCTCGCCCTCGCCGCCGCACTCGAGCGCGCGAAGCCCGGCGACCTGATCCTGGTCGCGGGCTACGGCGACGGGGCCGACGCGCTCCTCCTGCGGGTGACCGCGCCGGCGGCGGCCGCGGGCCCCAGCGTGTGGCGGCAGATCGAGGTGAAGCGCACGCTCCCGTCCTACGGCCGCTACGCGCGCTTCCGCGGGCTCGTGCGCAGGGAGACCGTCACCAGCGACCCGTCGTCGGCGGTGGTCATGTTCCGCGACCGCAAGGAGCTGCTCCCGCTCTACGGCGGCAGGTGCCCCAAGTGCGGCACGGTCCAGTTCCCGAAGCACCGCGTGTGCATCGAGTGCGCGCACCCGGGCGGGCTCGAGGAGGTGAAGCTCGCGCGGCGCGGGAGGCTCTTCACCTTCACCAACGATTACCTCTTCGAGAGCCCGGACCCGCCCACCTCGCACGCGGTGATCGACCTGGACGGCGGGGGCCGGCTCTACTGCCAGCTCACGGACTGCGAGCCCGAGCGGGTCGAGATCGACATGCCCCTCGAGCTCGTGTTCCGCCGCATCCACGAGGGTGGCGGCTTCAACAACTACTTCTGGAAAGCGAGGCCGACATGAACATCCACGAGCGTGTGGCCGTGGCCGGCTGCGTGACCGGGCTCGCCAACGGCTGAGAAGGGACGGCGATGGACTTCGGCTTCAGCGAAGAGCAGGAGATGCTGCGCAAATCGGCCCGCGACTTCCTCGCCAAGGAATGCCCCATGACCTACGTCCGCCAGATGATGGAGGACGAGCAGGGCTTCCGCGACGAGCAGTGGCGGAAGATGGCCGAGCTCGGGTGGATGGGCCTCATCCTCCCCGAGGCGCACGGCGGCGCGGGCCTCGACTTCGTCGACATGATCGTCGTCCTCGAGGAGATGGGCCGCGTCGTGCTGCCGGGCCCGTTCTTCTCGACCCTGGTCGGCGCGGTGGCGATCGACGCGGGCGGGAGCGCGGCGCAGAAGGAGGACCTCCTGCCGAGGCTCGCGGCGGGCAGGCTGCGCGTCACCCTCGCCCAGCTCGAGCCGAGCGCGCGCTGGGACGCGGAGGGCATCGGGCTCGAGGCGCGGCCGGCGGCCGGGGGCTACAAGCTCTCCGGGACCAAGCTCTTCGTCCCCGACGCACACACGGCCGATCTGCTGATCGTCGCCGGCCGCGCTCCCGGCTCGACGGGTGCCGAGGGCGTGAGCCTCTTCCTCGTCGACGCGAAGGCGCCCGGCGTCACCGCCACGCTGCTCAAGACCATGGACCAGACGCGCAAGCTCTGCGAGCTGGCGCTCGCGGACGTGAGCGTGCCCGCGGAGCGCGTGCTCGGCCAGGCGGGCGCGGGCTGGAAGCTCCTCGAGCGCGTGGTCGACCGCGGCAAGGTGGGGCTCTCGGCCGAGATGTGCGGCGGAGCCCAGAAGGTCCTCGAGATGTCGGTCGACTACGCCAAGGTGCGCGAGCAGTTCGGGCGCCCGATCGGCAGCTTCCAGGCGATCCAGCACAAGTGCGCCAACATGCTGGTCGAGGTGGAGAGCTCGAAGTCCGCGACCTACTACGCGGCCTGGGCGGTCGCGAACGACGTGCCCGAGGGCCCCCTTGCAGCTGCAATGGCAAAGGCCTACTGCTCGGATGCCTACCGGCACACCGCCGGCGAGGGTATCCAGATCCACGGCGGCATCGGCTTCACCTGGGAGCACGACATGCACATCTACTTCAAGCGCGCGAAGAGCTCCGAGGTGACCTTCGGCGACGCGACCTGGAACCGCGAGATCGTCGCGCAACTGATCGGGTTATGACCTGGGAGATCGACCGGTCCGCCATCGGCCAGTGGGGGCCCGAGACCACCCTGCGGGTGGAGTACGGGAAGATCCGCGAGTTCGCGCGCGCCATCAAGGACGACAACCCAGCCTTCACCGGCGACGACGCGCTCGTGCCGCCCACCTTCCTGATGACGGTCGCGCACTGGACCGAGGGTGCGACCAGCGGCGGCGTGCGCGCCGTCAAGCTCGACATGCGCCGGCTCCTGCACGGCGAGCAGGAGTTCGAGTACCTGAAGCCCATCCGGGCCGGCGACGTGCTCCGGATCCGCTCTCGCACCAAGGACGTCTTCGAGAAGCAGGGCTCCCGCGGCGGGAACATGCTGTTCGTGCTCATGGAGAGCGAGTGCCGCAACCAGCGGGACGAGGTCGTAGCGTACTCGCGCAACACGCTCATCATGACCGAAGGAACGGTCAAGGCGTAGGGAGGCGCACATGGAGCGGAGGAAGCTCTTCTTCGAGGACGTGCAGGAGGGTGGCGCGGTCCCGCCCTTCGTGGTCGAGCGCTTGGCGCGCATGGACCTGGTCCGCTACGCGGGCGCCTCGGGCGACTTCAACCCCATCCACACCGACGAGGAGTTCGCGCGCGCGGCGGGCAACCCGAGCGTCTTCGGACACGGCATGCTCACCGCGGCCTTCGTCGGCAAGTGCGTGACCGACTACGTCGGCGCCGAGAACCTCCGCCGCATGAAGGTGCGTTTCGCGACGCGCGTCTGGCCGGGCGACACCATCACCTGCAAGGGCAAGGTCACCAAGAAGTACGAGCACAACGGCGAGAAGCGCATCGACGGCGAGGTGCTGGCGCTCAACCAGAAGGGCGAAGTCGCGGTGAGCGGCACCTTCAGCGCGGCCCTCCCGTCGCGCAATTGACCGACGCGGTCGCGCTCGTGACGGGCGGTGGGCGCGGCATCGGCCGCGCCATCGCGCTCCGCCTCGCGCGCGCCGGGATGGCGGTCGGCATCGCCGACCTGGACGGTGCGAGCGCGCGCGCGGTCGCGAACGAGATCGTCGCCGCGGGCGGGCGGGCGCTCGGCGCCCCCGCCGACGTGAGAAACCTGGTCGCCGTCGAGGCCGCCGTGGGCTCCGTCGGTGATGCCCTCGGCCCGATCGACGTGCTCGTCAACAACGCCGGCTGGGAGCGCCTGGCGCCCTTCCTCGAGAGCGACCCGGCGCTCTGGGACCGGCTGATCGCCGTCAACTTCAAGGGCGCGCTCAACGCAACGCGCGCCGTGGTGCAGGGCATGGTCGCGCGCGGGCGCGGCCGGATCGTCAGCATCTCCTCGGACGCCGGGCGCGTGGGCAGCACGGGCGAAGCGGTGTACTCCGGCTGCAAGGCAGCGCTCATCGGCTTCTCGAAGGCGCTCGCGCGGGAGCTGGCCCGCCACGGCATCACGGTGAACGTGGTCTGCCCCGGCCCCGCGGACACCCAGCTGCTGCGCGACGTGATGGCGGGCGAGCGCGGCCAGAAGATCCTGGCCAGCATGCAGCGGACCATCCCGCTCGGCCGGCTGGCCCAGCCCGAGGACGTGGCCGGCGCGGTCGCCTATCTCGTCTCGGACGAGGCCGCCTACGTGACCGGACAGGTGCTGAGCGTGTCGGGCGGACTCACGATGGCGGGGTGAGGCGCCCGTTCAGAACAGGCTGGTCACGACCGTCCCGAGGAGCGAGATCGCCGACTGATCCTCGACGGACTGCGTCGCGCGGTTGACGGTGCGGAGCGTGTCCTGGGCCTCGGTGTACAGGGAGTCGTCGGTGAGCGCCTTGCCGACCGTGCCCTGGCCCGTGCGCAGGTTGTCGGTGATCTCCTCGGCGTTGCGGGCCGTGGCGCCGAGGCTCGCGACCGTCTCGCGCACCTCCGCGTAGAGGCCGTCGTCCTGGCTCACGAGCTTGCCGAGCGTGCCCTTGCCCTCGGCCAGGTCGTGCGCCACGACGCCCAGGTCCGCGACCGACCGGCGCACGTCGCCCATGGTGTCGGTGACCCGGTCGTAGAGCGCCCGGTCGTTGAGCAGGAGCCCGAGCGTCCCCGTCCCCCGGTCGAGCTTCCCGGTGATGGAGGCGAGGTTCTGCGCCGTGGCGCCGATCGCGCCCTGGTTCTCCTCGACCAGGTCGGCCAGGTTGGCGAGCAGGCGCTCGGCGTTGCGGTTCAGGTTGTCGGTCAGGTTGGTCACGCTCTCGGCGACCGTCGAGAGCTTGTCGACCACGTCGGTGAAGCTGGCCGGCGTCTCGCCCTCGAGGGTGTCGCCCGGCTCGGCGCGCCTGGCGGTCGGCGTGCCGAGCGAGAGGGCGATGAAGCGGTCGCCGCTGAGCGCCCGGAAGTCGAGGCGCGCGAGCGAGTCCTTCTTCACCTCGAAACGCGCGTCGATCGCCATCTTGACGACCACGGCGCCGTGCTCGATGCGCATGCTCTCGACGCGGCCCGCCTTGATGCCCGCGACCCGCACGTCGGCCCCCGTGTCGAGGCCCTGCACGTCGCGGAAGGTGGCGTAGAGCGGGTAACGGCGGGTGAAGAGCCCGAGGCCGAGCGTCAGCTCGATCGCGATGAAGAAGAGCACGAGCCCCACGATGAAGAAGATGCCGATCCGCTGTTCGTTGGTGAGCATGGCGTCTCCTAGCCGGCGAGGGCGGACGCCCGCAGGAACTCGCGCGTGAGCGGGTGGCGGCTCGCGGCGAGCTCGGCGGGCGTGACGCACTCGGCAATGCGGCCCTCGGCGAGCACCGCGATGCGGTCGGCGATGGCGCGCGCCAGGGGCAGGTTGTGCGTGACGATGAGCTGGGTGTGGCCGCGCAGCGTGCGGATGCGCGCGATCAGCTGCCCGATCTGCTCGGTCAGGATGGGGTCCAGGTCGGCGGTCGGCTCGTCGTAGAGGATGAGCTCGGGGTCGATGGCGAGCGCGCGCGCGATCGCGACCCGCTTGCGCATGCCGCCCGACAGCTCGCCCGGGAGCTTCTCTTCCGTGCCGGCAAGCTCCACCTGCTCGAGGACGCGGCGGGTGATGGCGGCGATCTCGGCCGGTGCGTGGCGGCCGCGCTCGCGCAGGCGCAGCCCCACGTTCTCGCCCACGGTGAGCGAGGCCAGGAGCGCGGAGGATTGGAAGACCATGGCGATGCGGAAGGGCTTCTCCTCGGGCGGGAGGGCGAGGTACTCGCCCAGCTCGATCCCGCCCACCGTGATGCGGCCGGCGTCCGGCCCCTCGAGGCCGACGATCTGGCGCAGCAGCACCGACTTCCCCGTGCCGCTCTGGCCGACGATGGCCACCAGCTCGCCCGGCGCCACGCTCAGGTCGACGCCCGCCAGGACGAGGTGGTCGTCGTACGACTTCCGTACTCCGGCCAGCTCGACCGGTACGCCCTTCGCGCGCTCGGCCGCCACCGCCATGCTAGTTGGCTAGCGGCGGTCGGGTGACCATGCCGGCTGCGGCGAGCGATCGGAGGGGGTGCTCGCTGCTCCCGTGCGCCCGCGGCGCGGAGCGCCGGGTGCGTTCGACACGCCTCGTCGGTCGTGCGCTGCGCTTCCGGCTCTCGCTGCCCGGCTCGTTCGCCTCGCTCGCCATGGCTGTGCCGACAGCCTCCCAGGCCGGATCTCTCACCGTAGACAAATCGCACCCCCCGGCCCGGCTCCTTTGCGAAGAGAAAGCCCAGCGGGAGGGGCGGCGTGGTGCGCACAGACTGTAGGGCAGACCAGCTCGGTTTCCAAGGGATCGGCGGCTGGCCGGTGGTGGCGGCGCTCCTCCACGGGCCACGGGGCAGCCGGCGCGGGTCTACGAGGACTTCACCCACCGCACCCGCAACAGCTGGAGCTGCCGCGCACGGCCCGAACGGAGGCCGTGCCACTCTTGCCGCCAGTCCTGCCGAAGGAGTTCACGTTGGCGTACTGGAAGCCGACGAACCACGCATTCGACGGACCGGAGACGCTGGACGTGGACGACCAGTAGTCGCCCTCGAGGGTGCAGCTGCACGTGGTCGCGGAGCAGCCCGCCGAGCAGTTGTTGTTGAAGGCGGGGGACACGGGCGGTAGGACGTTCTGGTAGTTCAGGATGCTCTGCAGCTCGCGCACGTTCGGTACCCGCCAGTCGGCGTGGCCGGCGAAGCTCATGCCGTTGAGTATCGCCACGTGCCCGGTGAACGCGTTGGCCCACGTGTACAAGTTGTCCTTGTCGTGGACCGTCCCGTCGTCCGAGAGCTTCTCCCACACGAGCCCGGTGTTCACGTCCGTGACCGTCCCGTTCCCGTTGTCGACGTACGTGAGCGGGGCTCCCTCCCGGAGGTCGCCGTCCTGACCCGTGCCGGCACACGGGATGACGCTCCCACTGCTGTCCCAACACGTCGTCTGCCCGGTCGCAGGCAGCGGGCAGGACGTCGAGCCGCCCCGCACGGCCCGAACGGGTTCGGTGCCGGTCTTACCGCCCGTGGCCAGGAGGCCGTCCTGGAAGTCCACGAACCACGCATGCGACGGGCTGAGGGCCTCGGACGTGGACGACCAGTAGTCGCCGTTGTAGGTGCAGCTGCACGTGGTCACGGGGCAGCCCGACGAGCAGTTGTTGTTGAAGGCCGGGGACACCGCCGGCAGGGCGTTCTGGTAGTTCGCGATGCTCTGCAGCTCCCGCAAATTCGGCAGCCGCCAGTCGGCGTGGCCCGCGAAGGTCGTGCCGTTGAGCGTCGCCACGTGCCCCGCGAACGCGTTGGCCCACGTGTACAAGTTGTCCTTGTCGTGCACCGTCCCGTCGTTCGAGAGCTTCTCCCACACGAGCCCGGTGGTCACGTCCGTGACCGTCCCGTCTCCGTTGTCGACGTACGCGAGCGGGGCTCCCTCCCGGAGGTCGCCGTCCTGACCCGTGCCGGCACACGGGACGACGCTCCCGTTGGTGTCCCAACACGTCGTCTGCCCGGTCGCAGGCAGTTGACAACCCCATCCGCTGCGCGGTCCGAGCAGCGAGACGAGACTGAGCAGGAAGGGTACGAGCGTCCTCATATTCAGCTCCTGGGTTCAGAAGACGACGAAGCGCAGCGCGACGCGCTGCTCACCTGATTCAACTGGCAACGCCGGTCAGACGTTGACCGAGACGTGACCTGCGCAGGGGCGTCGTACGGCTCGGTTGAGCGATGCCGCCCCCCCAAACGAACGTCGGGGTGGTCGATTGGGCGACCGCCGTGCCCGCAAGCAGATGGAGGGAGAAGGTCCGAGGTGGCAATCGCGGCAAGGCCAGCACCGGTGAGAGCGGAACGCAAATGTTTCACGGCTAATGGGTAAGTCTTACAAGGACGAGAATGGCGGAACTATGCGGCGATTGGCGTCATCTGCTTTCCAGCGCGTGGGTTCGCGCAGTCCGGCAGAGGCGCGAGGCAACATGCCAGATTGAGCCTGCAATCGCTGCGCCGGCAGGAGAACCCCCTCCCTCTTGGGGAGCGCCTCACCCCTTTCGGAATGCGGGGTGCCCAGCCGCAAATCGGACTGTTCGCAACCACGGGTGATCCAGACGTTCCCAGAGACCCGCGAAGTACCGTCGGGACCCTAGCCCAAATCCCCCAGGTCCGTCGAAACAAATCTCCTACCGCGGGCGACAGATCGCGTAGTCTTCAGTCGGACGGACTCCTAGTCGAGCGCGAAGGTAACGCGCACGATCAGGAAGTCGAAGACCAGGATCAGGATGAAGCTCCACACCACGGCCGCGGTGGTCGAGGCGGCGATGCCCTCGGTGCCGCCGCGCGTGCGCAGCCCGAAGGTGCAGGGCAGGATCGAGGCCACCATGCCGAAGACCACGCCCTTCACCAGGCCCACGACGAGGTCGGTGAAGTGCACCCACTCGAGCATGCGCGCGAAGTAGCTGCTGACCGGGATCGTGATCGCCGGGTCGGCGGCGACCACGGCGGCCCCGCCCCACACGCCGATGAAGTCGGCGTAGAGGATGAGCACGGGAAGCGCGACCGTGGCCGCCACGAAGCGCGGCATGACGAGGAAGCGCACCGGGTCGATGTCCATGGTGCGGAGCGCGTTGATCTCGTCGTAGACGGTCATCGAGCCCAGCTCCGCGGCCATCGCCGACCCGGCTCGCCCGGCGAGGAGGAAGGCCATGAGGACCGGCCCGAGCTCCTTCGTCATGGCGAGCCCGACGATCGGGCCGAGGATGTCCTGGCTCACGTCGCGCAGCTGGTCGGCCGCCTGCACCACCATCACCATGCCGACGAAGAGGGAGAGGAGCGCGCCGATCAGGAGCGTGTCGGTCCCGACGCGCACCATCTGCACGACGACGCGCTGGCGGTCGGCGGGCACGAAGGCCGCCGCGCGCACGGTCGCGAAGAAGAGGCGGGTCGCCTCGCCGAGGACCTGGAGGCCGTCGAGGAGGCTCGCGCCGAGGCGCGCGAGCGCGCCCGGCGGGCGCGGCGCGCGACCGATCGCCTCAACCGCCATGGGCCCCGTCCTGCGCCGCGGGCGCGAGCTCCAGGTGCCAGGGGGCGAGGAGCCGGCCGTCCTCGCGGGCCGCGAGCCCCCAGAGGAGGTTCCAGTCGCGCGCGCCGTCGGGGCGCGTGTCCCAGCGCACGACACCGTAGAGCGGCGCCCACAGGGCGAGGAGCCCCGGGTTTTTCGGGAGAAGGCTGTCCAGGAGCGCCGGCGTCTGGCCGAAGGCGCGCCGGTCGTCTCGCTCGCTGCGGAGCCAGGGGAACATCGTGGTGAGGGTCTCGCGGTGGCCCGAGGTCTCGTTCACCAGCGTCTGGCGCCGCCAGAGGAACTCGAGCACGCGCCGGCGCTCGTAGTGGTAGTCATCCACGTCCTCGGACTTTCGCCGGTAGGCGGGCCAGGCGTAGAGCCGCGACGAGATACCCCGCACGTCGCTCCTAGCGTAGAAGGGGAAGACCCGCCAGACCTGCCAGTCGCGGTCGCCGAGCCGCCGCTGGCGAAACACCAGCGGCCAGGGCGCGCCGATGCTCTCAGTCCCCTTCCGCTCGTCGACGGCGAGCGTGTAGGCGAAGAGGCCGTAGCTGCGCACGCGGCGCCCGGCGCCGTCGATGGCGGCGAAGAAGGGCAGGTCGATGCGCCGGCGCTCCCAGCCGTAGCCGGGCACCAGGCGCTCGCTGCGGATGTGGAAGGGCCAGAGCACGAAGCTCGTCCGCTCCTCGCCGACGACCTCCCGCGTGCCGTAGAAGGGCAGCACGCGGAACCCGCGGCCGCCCGGCCCGCCGTAGGTGGCGACGAACGGGAAGGCGTAGTACCGCCGCTCGACCCGCGGCTCGGAGAGTCCGAGATAGGCGGGGAACATCACCATCCGCACGCGCTCGTAGCCGAGGAAGTGGTCGAGGTCCAGATAAAAGGGGGCCACCGAGAGCTGGCGCCCGCGCTCGGGGCTCGAGCGGTAGAAGACGAACGGGAAGAGCGTGAAGCGGCTCGCCCACGCGCGCGCCCGAGCCGTCTCGCTCTCCGCGGGCGGCGCCGCGGCGCGGGCGCCCGTACGGTAGGTGAAGAGGAGCAGGCGCAAGCTCTGGTAGTCGTCCTGCCAGCGCGTCGAGACGAGCGGGTAGAGGATGTCGGAGCGGTCGTCGTGCGCGGCGCCGCGCCGCTGGTGCAGGCGGAGCAGGGGGCGGATCAGGAGGTCGCGGGTCTCGGCCGTGCGCCGGAACTCGATCAGGGGGCCGAAGGCCGTCACGCGCACGTCGCCCGTGGCCTCGTCGCGCGCGTAGCGGAGAAGCGGCCACAGCTTCACGTCGAGCGCCGCCGCGCGGGCCGGGAGGGCGAGCGCCAGCGCGACCGTCGCGCACCGGGCGCGGCGCCGTCTACTGGGCGAACTCAAGCGACTTGAGATCGCGCGCCCGGATCTGGTACGCGCCGGCCGGCGTCCGCCCGTAGAAGGTGGTCGAGCTGCGCAGGGTGAGCGCCACGGGCTCGCCCTCGCGCAGCGTTACCTCGGCCCGCACGCGCTCGTGGTCGTTCTCCGCCGCCTGGAAGGTGATGCGGGTGATGTTGTCGAAGGGGACGCGCAGGCGGCCACGCCCGAGATCGCCCTCGAGGCTCGCGCCGCCCCCGCTGGTGACGCGCGTCACGGCCATCCGGGTGCCGTCGACGTCGGTGAAGGTGGCGCTGAAGTCGCGCGCGGGCTGCCCCTCCTCGCGCCCGCCGCCGAATCCACCCATCCCCATGAGCCCCGGGCTCGCGAGCGCGATGGCGAGCAGGCACGCGACGACGAGGTGGGTCGAGTGTCGCATGTACCCTCCCAGCAGTTCGGCCGAGGGCGCACGCGGCGCCCGTGCCCTCTTAGCGGCTCGGCCTGGGCGCTTCAACCTAGGAGGCTGTCCGAGCAAACCATGGTGGCTGGGGCGGACGATCCGGGAGCGCGCGGCCGGCTCTCAAGGCCGGAGCGCGATCTACTGCTGGGGAAACGTCGCCTCGCCGCACTCCGCGGTTCCCACAATCGGTGGCCCGATCATGATGGTCGCGTCCAGCGCGCCGCTGGTGCTGAGGCCGCCGGCGGTGGACCCGAGGCGGCCGGCGAGCTCCACGTGGAACGCGCCCGGATCAGTGCCGAGCCTGCGCAGTCTCACCCGCGTGAGCCCGTCCAATGCACGCTCCGCTGCCCGAGCATGGTACGTCCAAGTCCGTCCCGACCCGCTGCACCGCCAGCCTGCGCCGCCGGGCACCGTCGCGTCGAACGCGGCATCCCGCCCGGAGGAGGCGAGCAACAACCGAACGCCCCCGCTCGCGGGATCGATGGCCGGTGTTCTCGCTCCGCTCAGCTGGCCGCTGAAGACGAAGCGCCGTCCCATCCGCAGCCGTGGCTGCTGCAGTGCACTTCCGGGGATGTCCCTGCACGGGTCGCTGGCTGTGAGGCGGTAGTTGTGCCCCTCACCGTTCAGGAAGCCGAAGCCGGCGATGTCGCCGGTCCCCGCGATCGCCTGTCCCTGCTCGAGGACCCAGCCGGAGTCGGGCGGGATGAGGTCGTTCAGATCGCGCAGGCCGTGTCGTTCGTCCCACAGGAAGGCGTGCGTATCGCCGCCGCCAGGGACCGAGGACGTCCCGACCACCTGTCCCGCGCCGTTGATCTGGGAGGGCCAGCTGGCGCCGCGTCCGCCGCCCAGTATGCCGAGGTCGCGGATGGCGCCATCGCGCCAGAGTACTGCGTGGTAGTCGCTGTAGAGTACGGCATCGGCCTGGCCCACGACGTCCCCCGACGCGTTCATGTCATAGGCGAAACTTTCAGAACCCGTCGGGAGGACGCCGAGATCGGTGAGTGTTCCAGCGTCGTAGAGAAAGGCGTGGTACCCGGGAAAGGTTCCAGAGTTGGAGTGCCCGGCCACGCGGCCGCGCGCATCGATGCCGGCGGCGTAGTTCACCGTGCCGCCGTCGAACTTCGGTATGTCGATCGTCGTCCCGTCGTGACCGCGCAGGTAGGCGAAGAATCGCCCATCGTATCGTGTCCCCGCGATGTCGCCGGCGTTGTTGATGCGCGGCCGTTTGCCGATGCCGATCGCCCCCAGGTCATGCATGCCGGCGGCGTCGTAGAGGAAGGCGTGCGTGGCCGAGTCTCCGGCATTCGAGTAGCCCACGATCTCGCCCGCGTCGTTGATGTCGGTCGCGTCGGCGACGTCACCACCGGGGAGCGTGCCCAGATCCACCGACCGGCCACCGCGTACGAGCGTCGCGTGCCATCCCCAGGGATCGGGCACGAAGATCTGCCCGACGAGGTCGCCGGCGCTGTTCATCGCCTCGGCGACGGAGAACAGCCCGTCCTGGCGCTCGACGGTATAGAGGGCCGCCGGAGCGGGCTGGGGCCAGAGGAGCACGGCTACGACGAGCACGTCAGCACGGCCAAGACCCGTCTTGAGCATAGAGGGGTGGGCAGAGCAGGAGTCGTGCCACGCCCCTCCCCACGATCTACGTGCTCGATCTACCGGCAGCTGGCGTCAGATTCATGGCAGGCAGGACCAGCCGTGCGAACGATGGAACGTTCGCCGGTCGGACCTGTGACCGGGTGTTCACAGCGTTGGGGGGGTGGATTCGGGAACGTCGGTGCGGCGCTGGATTGCACCGGCCGGATCTTCGCCGCCCGCGCGACGCATCAGGAGGTCGTCGCCCACCTCGACTGTTGCGCCGCGCGCTCCTCGCTCTTCGCCTTTGCGTGCGAACCTCGCACGATGACGTTCACGCTTGAGCGGACCTCCCCCGGCTCGTTCGCCTCGCTCACCGTGGTGGTCCGGACAGCCTGCCGAGCGCAGGCCTTGACGCTCGCCCGCAATCGCCCATTAATGGCGGCGATGCCCCGCGTGCTCGGGATCGTGATGGCGGGAGGGCGGGGTGACCGCCTGCAGCCGCTCACCCGCGCGCGGAGCAAGGCCGCGGTGCCCTTCGGCGCGCGCCACCGCATCATCGACTACGTGCTCAGCAACTTCGTCAACTCGGGCATCTACGCGCTCTACGTGCTCGTGCAGTACAAGTCGCAGTCGCTGATCGAGCACGTGAGCGCCACCTGGCGCATCGGCGGCCGCCTGCCCGAGACGTTCGTCACCGTGGTGCCGCCGCAGATGCGCGGCGGCGAGACCTGGTACCGGGGTACGGCCGATGCCGTGTTCCAGAACCTGAACCTGATCCGCGACTTCGGCCCCGAGCTGGTCGCGGTCTTCGGCGCCGACCACATCTACCGCATGGACCTCCGGCACATGATCCAGTTCCACCTGGCGAGCCGCGCCGACCTCTCGGTGGCCGCGCGCCCGGTGCCGCTCGCCGAGGCGTCGGCCTTCGGCATCGTGACCGCCGCGGCGGACGGCCGTATCACCGCCTTCGCCGAGAAGCCGCGCGCCGCGGAGCCCACGCCGGGCGACCCGACCGCGGCGCTCGGCTCGATGGGGAACTACGTGTTCGCGACCGAGGTCCTGGTCGACGTGCTGCGCGAGGATGCGGCGCACCAGAGCGACCACGACTTCGGACGCACCATCGTCCCCGAGCTGGTGCGGCGCCACCGCGTCTTCGCCTACAACTTCCGCGACCATCCCGTCCCCGGCGTCCGGCCGCACGAGGAGCCCGCCTACTGGCGCGACGTGGGGACGATCCGCTCGTACTACGAGGCGCAGATGGACCAGCTCGGCGCCGCGCCCGCCTTCGACCTCGACAACGCGCGCTGGCCGATCTTCGCGCGCTCCGCGGAGGGCCCGCCGGTCCGCATCCTCTCCGGCGAGATCGAGGACAGCGTGTTCGGCGAGGGCACCACGGTGGAGGACGCGCGAGTCGTCCGCTCGATCCTCGGGCGCAACGTGCGGGTCGCGCCCGGCGCGATCGTCGCCGGGTCGATCGTCATGGACCACACCGAGATCGGCCCCGGGGCGCGCGTCATGCGCGCCATCGTGGACCGCTACAACACGGTGCCCGAGGGCGCGCACCTCGAGCCGGGCAGCGAGGACGGCGCCGGTCTCGAGCTGCACCGCGATCCCACGGGCATCGTCGTCGTGCCGCGCGGCGAGCCCGCCGGCCCGCTGCCGCCGGCCGTCTAGTGTTCCTCGCCCTGCACGGTCACTTCTACCAGCCGCCCCGCGAGCATCCCTGGCGCGGCGTGGTCGAGCCGGAGCCCTCGGCGGCGCCCTATCAGGACTGGAATGCGCGCATCACGGCCGAGTGCTACGCGCCCAACACGGCGGCGCGCCTGCCAGGCGCCGAGGTCAACACCTACGAGTGGACGAGCTTCGACTTCGGCCCGACGCTGCTCGCCTGGCTCGTTCCGCACGCGCCCGAGGTGCTGGCCGCGCTCCGGCGCGCCGACCGGGCGAGCCGGGTGCGCACGGGCCACGGCAACGCCTGGGCGCAGGCGTACGGGCACGCCATCCTGCCCCTCTCGACGGCGCGCGACGTACGCACCCAGGTGCTCTGGGGCCGGGCCGACTTCGCCCACCGCTTCGGCCGCTCGCCCGAGGGCATGTGGCTCCCCGAGATGGCGGTCGATCGGCCGAGCCTCGCCGCGCTCGCCGAGGCGGGCATCGGCATGACCCTGCTCGCGCCGCACCAGGCGCGCCGCGTGCGGCCGCTCGGCGCCGGCGACGAGGCGTGGCAGGCAGTCACGGCCGAGACGCTCGACACGCGGCGGGTCTACCGCTGCCTCCTGCCGTCTGGCGCCGTCGACGTGGTCTTCCGGCACGAGGCCCTGTCGCGCGAGATCGCCTTCGGGGCGCTCCTCGCCGAGGGCGCGCCGCTCGCGGCGCGTCTCCGCTCCGCCCTCGAGGACGCCGGTCCGGCGGGCATCGTTGCGCCGGCGCTCGACGGCGAGACCTACGGCCACCACCATCGCGCGGGCGCGCTGGCGCTCGCCGCCGCCGTAGTCGCGCTGCGCGACGACCCGGCGGTCGCGCTCGCGGGGCCGGCGGCGTTCCGCGCCCGCCATCCGGCCGCCCACGAGGTCGAGATCGCCGAGCGCACCTCGTGGAGCTGCGCGCACGGCGTGGAGCGCTGGCGAGCGGACTGCGGCTGCCGCGTGGGCGGAGAGGCGGGCTGGTCGCAGGCCTGGCGGGCGCCGCTGCGCGAGGCGATCGACTGGCTGCGCGACCAGCTCGCGGTCGTGTACGAGACGCACGCGGGCGAGTGCCTGCGCGACCCGTGGGGCGCGCGCGACCGCTGGGTCGAGTGCCTGCTCGCGCCGGAGCGCAGCGCCGGCTGGCTCGAGGCGGAGGCGTCGGCGGCGCTCACGGCCGCAGCCGGCGCGCGCGTGCGCGACCTGCTCGCGCTCGCGCGCCACGCGCTCCTCATGCAGACGAGCTGCGGATGGTTCTTCGACGAGCTGACCGGCCTCGAGCCCCTCCTCGTGCTGCGCCACGCGGCGCGTGCGATCGAGCTGGCGCGCGGGGTCGGCGCGCACCTCGAGGACGGCTTCGTGACGCGCCTCGCGTCGGCGCGCGGCAACACCGGCGAGACGGGCGCCGCGCTCTACCGCCGTCTGGCGCGCGGCGGGGAGGACGCATGACGGAGCGTGCCGCCCGCACGCCCTTCCACTTCTTCGGCTGCTGGGAACTGCCCGAGATGCTCGGCCGGCGCGCCTACGACGAGCGCGAGCTGCTCGAGCACCTGGAGGACGTGCCGCTCGACAGCATCTACTTCCACACCCACAGCTGCTTCCTCCACGAGGGGAGCGTCCCGGGCGGCTACCCGAACGACTTCGCCACCTGGGCGGCCATCCAGGTGCGCGATCGCGTGCTCGGCGAGAAGCTCGGCATCGTCGACCCCCAGGATTTCTCGGACCTGGAGACCCTGCGCGCCGAGGTGGTGAGCCTGATCGACGACCACCTGGCCGAGACCCGCTCGGTGCCGCGCGTGATGTTCGGCCAGCCGTTCTATTTCATGCAGTCGCGCGTGCTGGAGATTCAGACCGGCGTGAAGGTCCGCACCCTGGCCGAGTTCCGCGACGCCCTGGCACAGGTGGACACGGCGGTCGTCTACCTCCACGTGGTCGAGGCGCGCGGGCGAAAGGGCCGGCGGCGGAACGACTTCGCCGCCTGGATCGACGAGCAGCTCGGGCTGCCGGAGCTGGCCGCCGCGGTGGCGCGCCTGAACCCGTTCCCTTTCGGCCTCGAGGAGGTCCGCCGGCGCCTGATCGCGCTCGCGGACGCGGCGCTCGCGAGGACGCCATGACGCCGCACACCCTCGAGGACTACCGCGCGGTCGCCCCGGCCGGGACGGTCGACTTCCTCCGCCGCCTCTCCGAACGCGTGCGGAACCGCCGCCTGCTGAACGTCAGCGCGAGCCGCGAGGTGGGCGGGGTGGCCGAGACCCTGCGCGGGCTGGTCCCCCTCCTCGAGGAGGTGGGTGTCGAGTCGGCATGGGAGAGCGTCGACCCCGAGGGTGTCGCGGCCGGGATGGGAGCGCGCCTCCACCACGCGCTCCAGGGCGGCGAGGAGCGGGTGCCGGACGAGCTCTTCGAGCAGTTCCGCGCCTTCACGCGCGCCCGGGCCGCGGCCCTCGACGCCGCCGCCGACGTGGTCGTGACCCACGACGCGCTCGCCGCCGGGCTCGTCGAGGCGCGCCCGCAGGAGGGCGCCTGGGTGTGGCGCTGCCACCTCGACGTCTCGCGCCCGCAGCGCCGGGCGTGGACCTTCCTCCGCCAGTACGTGGTCAAGTACGACGCGGCCGTGTTCTCGCTCCCCGCCTTCGCGCAGCGCCTCCCCATCCCGCAGTTCATGATCTACCCGGCCATCGACCCGCTCTCGGACAAGAGCCGCGAGCTGGCCCCCGTCGAGGTCGCCGCCATCTGCGACCGCCTGCGCGTGCCGCGCGACAAACCGATCCTCCTCCAGGTGGGGCGCTTCGACCGCTTCAAGGACCCGCTCGGGGTGATCGAGGCCTATCGGCTCGTGAAGCGCCAGCACGACTGCCGGCTCGTGCTGGTGGGCGGCGCAGAGAGCGACGACCCCGAGGGCGTCGAGCTGTCGGCCGAGGTGCGCGAGGCGGCGAGCCGCGATCCGGACCTCCAGGTGCTCGAGCTGCCGAGCGAGCCCGTCGAGGTGAATGCGCTCCAGCGCGCCGCCACCATCGTGCTGCAGAAGTCGACGCGCGAGGGCTTCGGCCTCGGCGTAGCCGAGGCGATGTGGAAGTCGAAGCCGGTGATCGGCGGCTTCGCGGGCGGCATCACGGCCCAGGTGGTCTATGGCGTGACCGGCTACACCGTGAACTCGGTCGAGGGCGCGGCCTTCCGCGCCCGCCAGCTCCTGGCCGACCCGGAGCTGTGCGCGCGCCTCGGCGCGGCGGCGCGCGAGCACGTACGGCAGAACTTCCTGCTCACGCGTCACCTGGGCGACATGCTGGCGCTCGTGGCGACGCTCGCGCGCTGAGGGCCCCGGCAGGCTCCTTCAGCGCGCCGCGCGCTTGGACCAGGACCAGCCCTCGATCCCGAGACCCTTCTCCGCCGTGTACCCGGTCGAGGTGCTCTCGACCCTGCCCTCCGCGCCGACGAGGACGAAGGTGGGCGTGCCGCTGACGCCGTAGGCCTGGAAGGTGCGGCGCAGCTCGTCGAGCGCGACGGTGGCGGGGAAGGGGCTCGTGAACTTCTCGAAGAAGGGATCGAGCTGCTCGGCGGGCTCGTCGCTGATCGCGATCACCTGCACGCCGCGCTCCTGCTCGAAGGCGAGGACCTCGGGGAGGGACGCCTTGCAGGGCGCGCACCAGGTGGCCCAGAAGAAGAGGAGGTGCCCCCTTCCGTCGGCCAGCCGCTCGGGCACCGTGCCGCGGTACGCCACCACCCTGAGCGGGGGCGCCGCGCTCCCCAGCTCGGGCGGTCCGGGCAGCTCGGGGAGGCGGACCGGGTAGGGCTTCGGGACGAGGGTCACGCCCAGCTCCCGCTCGCCGCGCCGCACCTGCAGCGGCGCCGGGCGGCCCGCCGGCGAGAGCATCGTCCACTCGCGCACCTGGTGCGGCTCGATGAACGGCTTGCCCGGCGGGCCGAGGATGATGTCTCCCACCTGGAGGCCCGCCGCCTGAGCCGGCGAGTCGGGATAGACCGTGATCACCGACGTGGCGCCCTCGGCCAGCTGGTACCTGGCGCGCGTGTTCGCGCCCGCCGGGCGGAAGTTGATGCCCATCCAGGCGGGCAGCACCTCGCGCGCGAGCTTCGCCTCCTCCTCCCAGGGCGGGAAGGGCTCGGGGGCGGCGGCAGGCGGCGGGGGGGCCGCGCCGGGCGCCGGCGGGAGCCGGAGGTCCTCGCAGGCGCGCAGCGCGTCGTAGGCGACGCGCTCCGCGGGCGTGGCGCGCGTCGCCAGGTAGACCCGCCCCGCGATCTCGGTCAGCACGGAGCGCAGCCGGAGCACGACCGCGAGCCGCACCTCCATGCGGTAGGCCGGAGGCGACGCCTTCGCGCTCTTGTCGCGCAGCGTGCGCAGGCGTCCGTCGGTCGCCGCGTCGACGTGCGTGAAGGGGGCGAGGTCGGCGAGCAGCGCGTGTGCCAGTCCCCGGCGCCCGTCGGGCGTGAGCTGGGCGAGGCTCGCGGCGCCGACGCGCTCGCCCCAGTCCTTGTGCGCAGCGAGGAAGCGGCCCAGGTTGGCCTCGTCGAGGTCGCCGAGCGTCGTCTTCCAGAGCTCCCCGTGCCTGTGCAGCTCCTCGGCCAGGTCGGGGAGGCTCTTCGTCTGCTCGTCGAGCTCGGCGAGCGAGCGCGGGCTGAAGACGCCGAAGGCGTGCGCGATGCGGTCGAGGAGCCGGATCTCGGGCTCCCACGCTGTCTTGTCGCGCCACGCCTCGCGCAGGAGGGCGTCGACCAGCGCTGCGCGCTCCTGGTCGGCGTCGTGCGCCGCGCGCTCGAGCAGGCGCTCCAGGTAGACCTGGGAGGTCCGGATGGGCACGTCGGGCGTGCGGTCGGTGGCCAGGATGTCGAGGTGCGCCTGCGGGAAGGCCGGGCTCGTCTCGAGCGCCTGGAAGAAGTGGAACGAGTGGCCGACGTTGTCCTTGCCGCGGTTCTCGGGGTAGCAGCCGTAGGCTGGGCGGTCGGCCGTGGAGGAGAAGTAGCCGCACACCGCGCCGCTCGGCTCGCCGTCGCGCGTGCGTACCGACATCAGGTTCGCGAACGCGCCGGAGAAGCACTGCGACATGAGGGCCACGACGCGCACGCCCGGATCGAGCCGGCCAACGAGCCGGGCCAGCTCCTTCACCGAGATCGACTCCTTCTCGCCCCAGAGGACGATGCGGTTGTCGGCGGTGTCGTGCTCGTTCTTCGAGCCGTGGTCGGTCACGTAGAGGAGAAGCGTGTCGCGGGGGCGGAGCTGGGTGCGCGCCCTCTTGAACCAGGTCGTGAGCTCCGCCCGGGTCGCCGCCCGGAGCGGCACGCCGGGAATCTCCGAGTTCGCGTAGACGATCTGGGCACCCAGCGCCGCGCCGAGGTGGGTGCCGCGCAGGAGCTGGAAGTCGGTGTCCGGCTCGATCTCGCGGACCGCCATGTCGGCCTCGGGGTTGTCCCCGTCGGCGCTGAAGACCGTGATCCGGTCGGACGGGACGCCGGCGCCGTCGAGGAGCGCGAGCAGGCGGCGGAGGTGGAGGAAGTGGGACTGGTAGTTCTGCGCCTTGGAGCCACCCCCGTTCACCATGACCACGTGGAGGCGTGCGACGGGCGACGCGTCGGGGGCGACGGCGCGGGCCCGACAGGCGGCGAGCAAGACGGCGACGAGGAGCAGCCCGGGCCGGCGGAGCTGCGCGAGTCTCAGCGGATGTCGATCCACCACGGCGGTGTGGCGCCGAGGCGTGCGGTCACCTCCTGGCAGAGCCTGGCGGCGTCGTTGCGAACCTGTTCCGCGTGCTGAGCCAGCTGCTCGCGCTCGGTGGCGAGGTTGCGCTCTTCCTCCGAGCGCAGGTCGATTCCCTGTGGGGCAGCGGTCGGGGTGCCCACGCCGCCGGTGGCGGCGCTCCCCTGGGCGTGCTGGCTGCGCGCCCGGGCCAGGGTCGCCAGGCCGGCGTCGACCTCGCGCAGGCGCCGTTCGGTGGCGCGCAGCTGGCGCTCGAGGGCGCTGCGACGCAGCGACGCACCGGCCGAGAAGGTGTCCGCGTCCGTCGGAGCCGTGGTCCCCTCCGCCGCGTCGTGCGGGTCCGCGGGCGCCCTCTCGGCGGGCGCTGCGACCGGCTCGCCACGCGCGACGGGGGCGGCGTCGGCTCCGTCCGCGGCCATGTTCGAGTAGTGCACGTCGCCGGCGGCGTCCGTCCAGCGATAGATGTCGCCTGACCATCCCGGTGTGGCGAGCGCGAGGAGCGCCAGCGTCCACGGCCCGATCATCCGCATACCCGACCTCCGCCGCCTATTCGGCCGGCTTCCACACTGTGCCCGAGGGCGTGTCCTCGAGCAAGACGCCGCGGGCGCGCAGGTCCTCGCGGATCGCGTCCGCTCTGCGGAAGTCCTTACGCCGGCGCGCCTCGTTGCGCTCGGCGATCGCCGCCGCGATCTCCGCCTCGCCGAGCCCAGTGCGGGCGGTGCGGCCCGCCCGCAGCGCGGCGAGGAAGCGCGCGGGCTCCTCGGCGAGGATGCCGAGCACGGCGGCGACGCGCGCCAGGTCGGCGCGCAGCGCGGCGGCCGTCGTCCGGTCGCCGCCGTCGAGGGCGCGGTTCACCTCGCGCACCCGGTCGTGGACCAGACCGAGCGCCTTGGCTGCGTTGAGGTCGTCGTCCATCGCCGCCGTGAACTCGGCGAGGAAGGGCGAGAGCGTGCCGGTGAGCGCGCCGGCCGGCGCGACCGGCGCCGCGGCCCGGCCCGCCGCCTCGTCGGCGCGCGCGAGCGATTCGTAGAGCCGCTCGAGTACGCGCGCCGCCTCCTCGAGCCGCCCGGGCCCGAAGTCGAGCGGGGCCCGGTAGTGCGTGCCGAAAAAGAGGAGGCGGAGGGCTTCTCCCGGAAACCGATTTGTCGCCTCCGCGATGCCGAGCACGTTGCCGAGCGACTTCGACATCTTGTCGGCGCCGAAGGTGAGCATGCCGTTGTGCACCCAGAGGTCGGCGAGCGGCATCCCGGCCCCGGCCTCCGACTGCGCGATCTCGTTCTCGTGGTGCGGGAAGACCAGGTCCGAGCCGCCGCCGTGGATGTCGAAAGGCTGCCCCAGGTAGTGCGCCGACATGGCCGAGCACTCGAGGTGCCAGCCCGGCCGGCCGGGGCCCCACGGGCTCGGCCAGGTGGGCTCGCCCGGCTTGGCACCCTTCCAGAGCGCGAAGTCGTGCGGGTCCTCCTTGGCGGCGTCGATCTCCTCGCCCGCCTCCATGTCGTCGAGGCGGCGGTGGGAGAGCTTCCCGTACGCGGGGAAGCGGCGCACGCGGAAGTAGACGCTGCCGTCGGGCACGGGATAGGCGAGGCCCTTCGCGACCAGCCTCTCGACGAGTGCGATCATGAGCGGGATGTGAGCCGTGGCGCGCGGCTCGTGCGTGGGCGGGAGGCAGCCGAGGCGGCGGACGTCCCGGTTGAAGGCGGCGATCTCGCGCTCGGCCAGCTCGGGGACTGTGAGCCCTTCCTGCGCGGCCCGGCGGATCATCTTGTCGTCGACGTCGGTGATGTTACGGACGAAGGTGACGCCGAGCCCGCGCGCGAGGAGATAACGGACCAGCACGTCGGCGGTGACGAGAAACCGCGCGTGGCCCACGTGCGCGCGCGAGTAGACCGTGACCCCGCACCAGTAGAGGCGCACGTGGCCCGCCTGGCGCGGGCGTAGCGCCTCCTTCCGCCCCGAGAGCGTGTTGGTGAGGACGATCGCCACCCGGGCCTACTCCTCTTCCTCGCGCAGGCGGGCGAGGACGGAGTAGTCCTCGAGCGTG